>NZ_JBFAVI010000205.1:0-11480 GCF_040679695.1 Micromonospora sp. NPDC052213 | reverse complement strand
GGGCGGTGCGACCGTCCGGCGCCGCGGCCCGGACGACCGGCCGAGGGCCGACGTGAGAAGCCTTTCACCTGCATGTTCGGCCGTCCAGGGGGGTCGGGAACCCGACGCTGGGCGCTGCTGGTGTCGGACCGGCGGGGGCCCGTGACGGCCCTAGCGTCTCCCGGCAGAGGTCGCGCGTGCGACGCGCGGCGGAGCTGAAGGAGCAACGCATGGCAACAGCAGCAGTGCCCTGGCGGCGAACACGGACGGTGAGCCTGCTCGCCGGCGTCACGGCGGTGGTGACCGCGCTGGCGGCACCCGCCGCGGCGGCGCCCGGGGTGAACCCGGCCCTCGTGGACCGCGACGCCGACCCCGGCACGTCGATCGGCGTCAGCAAGGTGGTGTCCACCCCGCCGATCCCGCCGAAGCCCGACGTGGTGCTGCTGGTCGACACGACCGGCAGCATGGGCGGGGCGATCGCCAACGTACGGACCAACCTGCAGCAGGTCATCACCGACGTGCGCGCGGCGCAGGCGTCGGCGCAGTTCGCGGTGGCCTCCTACCGGGACACCGGGGACGGCGCGGAGCTGTTCCGGGTGCGGCAGGACCTGACCGACGACGCGACGGCCCTGCAAGACGCGGTGAACGGGCTGGCCGCCGGCGGCGGCGGAGACACCCCGGAGGCGTGGGTGAACGCGCTGGTCGAGGTGTCCGAGGGGGCGATCGGCTACCGGTCGGGCAGCAGCCGGATCGTGGTGCTGGTGGGTGACGCGCCGAGCCACGACCCGAGCAACGGGCGCACCCTGGCGCAGGCGACGGCGGCGTTGCAGGCCGACGAGGCGCGGCTGCTGGCGGTGAACGTCAGCGGTGGCGGTGGCGGCCTGGACGCGACCGGGCAGGCCACGACGGTGGTGTCGGCCACCGGCGGGCAGCTGGTGGGCAGCTCCCCCGACACGGTGACCGCCGCGATCCTGGCGGGCCTGCGGGACCTGGACGTCACGGTCACCCCGACGGTGACGTCGTGCGACGCGGGCCTGTCGGTGGGCTTCGACGCGGCGTCGCGGACGCAGCAGTCGGGCACCGACGTGCCGTTCGCCGAGACGATCACGGTGGCGGCGGACGCCGCGCAGGGCGCCGAGCTGACCTGCACGGTGGACTTCCTGCTCAACGGCCTCTCCGGCGGGCCGGCGTTCACGCAGCAGATCCGCGTGCGGGTCAACGACGTCACCCCGCCGACCGTCGTCGTCGACGACCGGACGGTGGAGGCGACCAGCCCGGCCGGCGCGGTGATCGACTACCCGGCGACGGCGACGGACAACGTCGACGGTCCGCTGACCCCGACCTGCGTGCCGCCGCCCGGCTCGACGTTCCCGCTGGGCGCGACGACGGTGACGTGCACGGCCACCGACGCGGCCGGCAACACCGGCAGCGACACCGCCGTGATGCGGGTGGTGGACACCACCCCGCCGGCGACGGCGTGCGTGCCGACGAACAACCCGAGCGGCGGCACCATCCCCGGCTCGTACAACCCGGACGGGTTCTACGAGCTGACGTCGACGGACGTGGTGGACACGGCCGTGCAGGTGTTCATCGGTGACGCGGCGGACCCGAGCGTGCGGTTCGGGCCGTTCCCGGCCGGCACGAAGATCAAGCTGGTGCAGGCGCCGGGTGCGCAGTCGCGGGTGAAGGACGGCACCGGCGACATCGACTACAAGGTGACGTTGCGCGGCGACGCGCTGATCGTCGGCGTGGACGACGCGGGCAACGCCTCGTCGCCGGCGGTGTGCCTGGTGGCTCCCCCGCCGAAGTGACGACCGCCGCGCGCGGGGTCGTGCCCCGCGGGTGACGTCCCGGCCGCCGGGCCTCGTCGGGGTCCGGCGGCCGTTCGCGTACGCGCCTGAGCCGCGCCGGGTCGCAGGCGCCCGCGCCGTTCAGGCACGGTGGGTCGCCCCGCCTGAACGGGTTCAGCCGCGGCGGCTGGGCGAGTCGAAGCGGCCGGCGCGCATCTCGCGCAGTGCCCGGCGGCGGGTGTCCCCGCGCAGCGTGTCGACGTACAGGCGGCCGGCCAGGTGGTCGGTCTCGTGCTGCAGGGCCCGGGCGAGGAACCCACTACCGGAGATCGTCAGCGGCTCGCCGTGCTGGTCGAAGCCGTGGGCGGTGGCGTGCATCGCCCGGGGGGTCGGGAAGTAGAGCCCGGGGACGGACAGGCAGCCCTCGTCGTCGTCCTGCAACTCCTCCGACAGCTCCAGCGTCGGGTTGACCAGGTGGCCGCGGTGGCCGTCGGCGTCGTAGACGAACACCTGCGCGTTGACGCCGATCTGGGGTGCGGCGACGCCGGCGCGGCCAGGAGCGCCGAGCAGGGTGTCCATCAGGTCGGTGACCAGGGCGCGTAGTTCGGCGTCGAAGCTGGTCACCGGCTCGCTCGGGGTGCGCAGCACGGGGTCGCCGATGATCCTGATGGGCCGCATCGTCATGCCGGCAAGGTTATCTGTCGTCGCCGGCGGTGTCGGCGCCCGGGCGGGCGGCCACGAGCACCTCGACGCCGTCGAGGATGCGGGCCAGGCCGAACTCGAACGCGCGGGCGGGGTCGCCGGCGGCCTGGTACTCCTGACCGGCGGCGCTGCCGACCCGCGCCGCGAGGGGGTAGCGGCGCGGGTCGAGGGCCTTCTCCAGGTAGGGGGCGTGGGCCTGCCACCACTGTTCCTCGGTCATGCCGGTGTGCGCGGCGGCCTGGGCGGCCTCCACGGCGCTGCGCACGGCCCCGTGGACGTACCCGGAGACGAGGGTGACGACGGCGTCCATCTCCAGGTCGGTCAGGCCGATGCCGTCGACGGCGCGCAGCTCGTACTCGTAGCGGGCGATGACGTTGGGGCCGAGCGGGGGGCGGGTGGTGGCGACCTGCAGCAGCCAGGGGTGACGCAGGTAGAGCGCCCAGGTCTCGCGGGCGATGTGTGCGAGGCGGCCGCGCCAGCCGCCGGGCACGTCGTCGGGGCGGGCGGTCTCGCCGTAGACGGTGTCGAGCATGACGTCGAGCAGTTCGCCCTTGCCGGGGACGTACGTGTAGAGGCTCATGGTGCCGACGCCGAGGCGTTCGGCGACCCGGCGCATGGACAGGGCGGCCAGCCCGTCGGCGTCGGCGACCTCGATGGCGGCGCGGACGATCCGGTCCACGGACAGGTCGGGTCGGCCCTTGCGGCTGGCGCGTTCGCGGGTGCGCCAGAGCAGGGCGAGGCTGCGCGCGGGGTCGCCGGTGCCGCTGTACTCGGTCGTCATGCCCCGGAACTCTACCGTTCGCTGTACCGTATGGTGTACGGTACAGCGTGCGGGACGAGCGGACGGGGGCGCGGATGCACCGGGACGGACCGGCCATCGAGGCCGAGGGACTACGCAAGCGCTACGGCGACACCGAGGCCCTCGCCGGCCTCGACCTGACGGTGCCGGCCGGCACGGTCTGCGGGCTGCTCGGGCGCAACGGCGCGGGCAAGACCACCGCGGTGCGGGTGCTGACCACCCTGCTGCGGCCCGACGCCGGCACCGCCCGGGTGGCCGGCGCCGACGTGCGCCGACACCCCGACCGGGTGCGCGCCCGCATCGGGCTGGTCGGTCAGCACGCCGCCGTCGACGAGGTGCTCAGCGGCCGGCAGAACCTGGTGCTCTTCGGCCGGCTGCACCACCTCGGTGGCGCGCGGGCCCGCGTCCGGGCCGCCGAACTGCTCGCCCGCTTCGACCTGACCGACGCCGCCGACCGGCCCGCCGGCACGTACTCCGGCGGGATGCGCCGCCGCCTCGACCTCGCGGCCAGCCTGGTCCTCGACCCGCCGGTGCTGTTCCTCGACGAGCCCACCACCGGCCTCGACCCGCGCGCCCGGGCGCAGGTGTGGGACGCCGTGCGGGGCCTCGTCGCCGACGGCACCACCGTGCTGCTGACCACCCAGTATCTCGAGGAGGCCGACCAGCTCGCCGACAGCGTCCGGGTCGTCGACGCCGGCCGGGTGGTCGCCGACGGCACCCCCGACGAGCTGAAGGCCGCGCTCGGCGGCGACCGGGTCGACGTGGTGCTGTCCCGCGCCGACGAACTGGACCGGGCGGCGCGGGCCGTCGGTGCCGCCGTCGCGGCGAGGCCGCACGTCGACCCGGCGGCCCTGCGGGTCAGCGTGCCCGTCTCCGGGCGAGTCGCCGCGCTGGCCGCCGTGCTTCGGGCGCTCGACGACGCCGGCCTGACCGCCGTCGACATCGCGGTGCGCCGCCCCACCCTCGACGAGGTGTTCCTGAAGCTCACCGGCGAGGACTCCCCCGCCGCCCGCCCCGCCGAGAAGAAGGTGACCGCGTGACCGTGACCGTTTACCCGCTGCCGCACCGCCTGCGCTGGGCCGTCGCCGACGGCGTCACCCTCACCGGCCGCGCGCTGGCGCACTGGGTCCGGCAACCCGCGCAGGCGATCGTCGGGCTGCTGTTCCCCGTGCTGCTGGTGCTGATGTTCGGCTACCTCTTCGGCGGCGCGATGAGCGTGCCCGGCGGCGGCGACTACCGGGAGTTCCTGCTGCCCGGCATGTTCGCCATGACGATGGCCTTCGGCATCGAGTCGACGTACGCGGCCGTGGCCACCGACACCGCCCGCGGCGTCACCGACCGGTTCCGGTCCCTGCCGATGGCGCCCTCGGCGGTGGTCACCGGCCGGGCCGCCGCCGACCTGCTGCACTCCGCCGCCGGCCTGGCCGTCATGCTGGCCTGCGGCCTCGCCGTCGGCTGGCAGTGGCACGCCGGCGCCACCGCGGCCCTGGCCGCCGTCGGGCTGCTCCTGCTGCTGCGCTTCGCCCTGATCTGGGTCGGCATCCACCTGGCTCTGGTGCTGCGCCGACCCGAGTCGGTCGTGGTGCTGCAGATCCTGGTCTGGCCCGTCGGGTTCACCTCCAACGCGTTCGTCGCCCCCGACACCATGCCCGGCCCGCTGGCGGCGGTCGCGCAGTGGAACCCGCTGTCCGCGACCGTCGCGGCCTGCCGGGAGCTGTTCGGCAACCCCGGCTGGGGCGGCGAGTCCTTCGCCGCGCAGCACGCCGTCGCCCTCGCCGTCGCCTGGCCGCTGCTGCTGATCGCCGTGTTCCTGCCCCTCGCGGTGCGCCGCTACCGCAGGCTCAGCCGGTGACCGGACGGACCATCCCGATCCACGCCGACCGGGCGCGCGAGGCCCTGCACGCCGCCACGGCGGTGCCCCTCGCCCCCGCCGAACGCGGTCAGGTCCGCGACGACCTGCGCCGCGCCGAGAACCTGACCGCCGGACCTGCACCCGGAAGGACGCCCGTGACGATCGGCTCCCACGCCGTCACGTTCACCCCCGCCGACCCGCCCCGCGCCGGGACGCTGCTCGTCTGGTCGCCCGACGGCGGCCCACCGCCCGACAGGATCGGCGAACCCGCCCAGGTGACCCTGGCGACGCCCCCGCACGGCCACCCCACCCCGGTGTCCGCCCGACGGGCGTCGCTGGCGGCCGGCGTACCGCTGCTGCTCGCCGCGCCGGCCACCGACCCGGCGGCCGCGTTCTGGGCCGCCGCCACCCGGGAGGCCCTGCACCTGGCCGCCCACGGCCTGCTGCTGCCCGCGGTGACCCCCGCCGGGCACGACACCTGGCGCGTCGGCCCGCTCACCGCCGACGACGAGGCCCGGCAGGCGCGGCTCGCCGCCGCGATGCCCGCCACCGCGCGCGCGGTGCCGGTGCCCGGACGTACCCCCGCCTGGCTGCCCGACCCGGCACGGCTGCTCCGTGACTTCCTCGACGCCGTCGCCGACACCCTGCCCCGCGCCGACGGCGCCACCGGGGCGTGGGCCGCGCCGACACCCACACCCGTCGGGCGGCTGCGCCACTGGGCCGCCCGGGTCGCCGCCCACGCCGACGCGGCGGTACGGCTGTCGCTGCGCCTGGAACACGACGACACCGCCGACGAGCCGTGGCGGCTCGTGGCGCAGGTGCACCGCGCCGCCGCGCCGGGGCTGCTCACCGACGCCGCCGCGCTGTGGCACGCCACGGTCCCCGGGTTCCCGCCCGGCGCCCGCGACGCCGCGCTGCTGGCCCTTCGACACGCCGCGCGGGTGTGGCCGCCCCTGGCCGGGCTGCTGGACACGGCCGTGCCCGACGCGCTGGCGCTGACCGACGCCGACGTCGTCGACCTGGCCGGCGGTGCGGCCGCCCGCCTCGCCGGCGACGGGATCGACGTGCACTGGCCGGCGGGGCTCGACCGCGACCTCACCGCCTCGGCCGTGCTGCGCGCCCCGGCCCGCCGCGCCGCCGGGCCCGGGCTGCTCGCC
The DNA here is from genome assembly GCF_040679695.1 of Micromonospora sp. NPDC052213. Taxonomy (NCBI): domain Bacteria; kingdom Bacillati; phylum Actinomycetota; class Actinomycetes; order Micromonosporales; family Micromonosporaceae; genus Micromonospora; species Micromonospora sp. NPDC052213. The sequence goes on along the minus strand of NZ_JBFAVI010000205.1, from coordinate 5,201 downwards.
GAGCCCGGCGACCTGGCGCTGCACTGGCGGTTGAGCCTGCACGGCGCGCCGCTCACCCCGGCCGAGCTGGCCCGGCTCGCCGACGCGCACCGGCCGGTGGTGCGGCTGCGCGAGCGGTGGGTGCTGGTGCCCCCGGAGCTGGCCCGCCGCGCCCGCGACCCGCACGCCGCGACGCTGGCCGCGATGCCCGCGCTACGGGCCGCGCTGACCGGCGCCACACACGTCGACGGAGAACGTGTCGACGTGACCACCGAGGGCTGGTTGGCCGACGCCGCGCGGCGGCTCGCCGACGGCGCGACCGCGCCCCCGGTGCCCGCACCGCCCGGGCTGGCCGCGACCCTGCGCGACTACCAGCGGCACGGGCTGCGCTGGCTGGCCCGGCTGACCGCGCTCGGCCTCGGCGGCTGCCTCGCCGACGACATGGGGCTGGGCAAGACCGTCACCCTCATCGCCCTGCACCTGCACCGGCAGGCCGACCCCGCCACCGCCGGCCCGACCCTGGTGCTGTGTCCCGCGTCGCTGCTCGGCAACTGGGAACGGGAGATCCGGCGCTTCGCCCCCGGCACCCCCGTACGCCGCTTCCACGGCCCCGACCGCCACCTCGACGACCTCGACGGCGGGTTCGTCCTCACCACCTGGGCCACCCTGCGCCGCGACGCGACCCGGCTGGCCGCCCGGCGGTGGCCGCTGCTCGTCGCCGACGAGGCGCAGCACGTGAAGAACCCCCACTCGGAGACCGCGACGGCGCTGCGCGCGATCCCCGCCGCCGCCCGGGTCGCCCTGACCGGCACCCCCGTGGAGAACGACCTCACCGACCTGTGGGCGATCCTGGACTGGACCACCCCCGGGCTGCTCGGCACCCTCGCCGAGTTCCGCGCCCGCTGGGTCAAGCCGGTGCAGACCGACCGCGACCCCGACGCCGGGCGGGACCTGGCCCGGCTGGTCGGGCCGTTCCTGCTGCGCCGCCGCAAGAGCGACCCCGGCATCGCCCCGGAGCTGCCCGGCAAGACCGAGACCGACCAGCCCGTCGCGCTCACCGCCGAACAGGCCGCCCTCTACCAGGCGTGCGTCGCCGAACTGCTCGACCTGATCACCGGCACCGACGGCTTCGCCCGGCACGGGCTGGTGGTCAAGCTGCTCACCGCGCTCAAGCAGATCTGCAACCACCCCGCCCAGTACCTGCGCCAGACCGCGCCACCGCTGGCCGGCCGCTCCGGCAAGCTCGACCTGCTCGACGAGCTGCTCGACACGATCCTGCCCGCCGGCGGCGCGGTGCTCGTGTTCACCCAGTACGTGGCGATGGCCCGGCTGCTGCACCGGCACCTGACCGACCGGGGCGTCGGCGCGCTGCTGCTGCACGGCGGGCTGCCCGTCGCCACCCGCGACGACCTGGTCCGCCGCTTCGACGCCGGCGAGGCCCCGGTGTTCCTGCTGTCGCTGCGCGCCGCCGGCACCGGCCTGAACCTCACCCGCGCCGACCACGTCGTGCACTACGACCGCTGGTGGAACCCGGCCGTGGAGGACCAGGCCACCGACCGGGCGTACCGGATCGGGCAGACCCGGCCCGTGCAGGTGCACCGGCTCATCGCCGAGGGCACCGTCGAGGACCGCATCGCCGCGCTGCTCGCCGGGAAGCGGGAACTCGCCGAGGCCGTCCTCGACGCCGGACCGGCGGCCCTGGCCGCGCTCAGCGACACCGAACTGGCCGAACTCGTGACCCTCGGCGGCGACCGATGAGCCCGCGCGGCTTCACCGCGTTCCCGCCCGGCCGGGCCCGCCGCCCCCGCACGTGGTGGGGTGCGGCGTGGAACCGGGCGTGGGAGGCCGACGCCCTCGACGCCGGGCCGCTGCGCGCCGGGCGCCGGCTGGCCGCCGCCGGGCACGTCGGCCCGATCACCGTCAGCCCCGGCCGGCTCGCCGCCGCCGTGCACGACGGCGACACCGAGCAGGCGTACGCCACCCGGGTACGCGTCGCGCCGCTGGCCGAGGACGACTGGGACCTGCTGGCCAGCGAGGTGGCCGCCCGGGCCGGGCACCAGGCGGCGCTGCTGGCGGGACAGCTGCCCCGCGACCTCGCGGACCTCGCCGGGGTGCGGCTGCTGCCCGCGCTGGGCGAGATCACCCCGGAGTGCGACTGCCCGGAGTGGGACCACCCGTGCCGGCACGCCGCCGCGCTGTGCCACCAGGTGTCCTGGCTGCTGGACGCCGACCCCGCCCTGCTGCTGCTGATCCGGGGCCGCGACGCCCGGCAGCTGCTCGCCGCCGCGCCGGCCCCGGGCGGCAGCGTGCCGCGGCCGGAGTCGACGCCGCCGTCCGGGTCACCCGGTCAGGCCCGTGTCGCGCCGGAGCCACCCGACGCGGCGGGGACGGCGGCCGTCGAGGCGTACACCCGCCCGACGCCGCCCCTGCCGCCGCCACCGGGGCCGGCGGACGCGCCGACGCTGCCGTTGCTGCCGCCCGGCCCGGACGTCGACGTCGACGCGCTGCGCCACCGCGTGGCGGTGGCCGCCGAGCGGGCGGCGGCACTGCTGCGGCAGGCCTGACCGCCCGGTCGGCGCCGCCGGCGGGCCTCGCGGACGATGCCGGCGGGCGGCGTGCCCGCCGGCGGGGCGTCGCGGGCGTGCGGCGAGCGGGCGGACCGGGGGTGCCTGCCGTGCGGCGCGCCGGTGCGGGCGGGGCGGCTGTCAGGCCGGCGGCGGCAGGCCCGCGTCGGCGATGCGCTGGCGCATGGGCCGCCGGCGCATCGCGGCGAGGACCTCGTGCAGCAGGTCGGCCAGCGGCACGGGCAGCTCGGCGTCCAACTCCCGCATGGCGGCGGTCGTCGCCGCCCACTCCGCCTCGATCACCGGCAGCAGCTCGCGGGCCCGGTCGGTCAGGTGCACGATGCGCTGCCGGGCGTCCGCGCCCGGGGTCAGCTCCACCAGGCCGGCGCGGGCCATCTGGGCCACGGTCTGGCTGACCGCCGAGTGGGTGACCCCCACCCGGCGGGCCAGGTCGCGGATGGGCAGCGGCCCGTCGGCCACCAGCACCCGCAGCGGCGGCGAGAACCGGGGCCGGTAGTCGGCCAGGCCCCGCTCGGCGTACACCGCCGCCACGTCTGCGTCGAGCACCTCGAGGACGTGCCGCAGCAGCGTCCCCACGGCCTCCCGGTCCGGTCCGTCAGTCACCCCGCTAATGTAACAGCACTGTTGTATCTGGACGAGGGAGGACAGACGATGAGCCAGCGGTACCCCCTGACGGAACCGTACGCGCACGGGATGCTCGACGTCGGCGACGACCAGCTCGTGTACTGGGAGACCTGCGGCAACCCCGACGGCAAGCCCGCGGTGGTGCTGCACGGCGGGCCGGGCTCCGGCTGCGGGCCCAGCTGGCGGACCTTCTTCGACCCGGCCCGCTACCGGGTGACCCTGTTCGACCAGCGCGGCTGCGGACGCAGCCTCCCGCACGCCGCCGACCCCACCGTGGACCTGTCCACCAACACCACCGACCACCTGATCGCCGACGTCGAACGGCTGCGCGAGCACCTCGGGGTGGACCGCTGGCTGGTGCTGGGCGCGTCCTGGGGGTCCTGCCTCGGGCTCGCGTACGCCCAGCGGCACCCGGAGCGGGTCAGCGAGCTGGTGCTGTTCAGCGTCACCGCCGGCACCCGCCGGGAGATCGACTGGATCACCCGCGACATGGGACGGGTGTTCCCCGCCGAGTGGGCCCGGTTCCGTGACGGCGTGCCGCCGGCCGACCGCGACGGCGACCTGGCCGACGCGTACGCCCGGCTGCTGGCCGACCCGGACCCGGCGGTGCGGGACCGGGCCGCCCGGGACTGGTGCGCCTGGGAGGACAGCCACGTCGCCACCGCCCCCGGTCACCGGCCCGACCCCCGCTACACCGACCCGGTGTTCCGGATGGCGATGGTCCGGCTGGTCACCCACTACTGGCGGCACGACTGCTTCCTGCCGGAGGAGCAGGTGCTGCGCGAGACGGGGCGGCTGGCCGGCATCCCCGGGGTGCTCCTGCACGGCCGACTCGACATCAGCAGCCCGGCGGACATCCCGTGGCTGCTGGCCCAGTCCTGGCCGGACGCGCGCCTGGAGCTGCTGGAGCGCGCCGGGCACGGCAGCGGGAACGGCATGGCGGAGCGGGTCGTGGCGGCGCTGGACGGCTTCGCCGACCGCCGCTGACACCCCCGCCCCGCCGGTCAGGGCAGGAGACCTCCGGGCCGGTGCGGGGGCAGTCGGCGGGCGGCGGTCAGCCGCCGGCGAGCGCGGCGCGGACGGGACGGGTCTTGGCTGCGGCCTCGGCGACCTCGGCGTCGGGGTCGCTGCCCCAGGTGATGCCCCCGCCCGCCCAGACGTGCACGCGGTCGGCGTCGACGGCGGCGGTGCGGATGGTCAACCCCAGGTCGATCCGTCCGGGGGCGACCCAGCCGAGGGCGCCCATGCTCGCGCCGCGCCCGACCGGCTCGAGGGCGGCGACGCGGTCCAGCGCGGCGAGCTTCGGGGCGCCGGTGACCGAGCCGCCCGGGCAGACCGCGCGCAGCAGGTCGGCCAGGCCGAGCCCGTCGGCGACCGCCGCCGACACCGTCGACTCCGCCTGCCACAGGTCGCACCAGCGGCGTACGGCGAACAGCTCGTCGACCCGCACGCTGCCGGTGCGGGCGACCCGCGCCAGGTCGTTGCGCTCCAGGTCGACGATCATCACGTGCTCGGCGCGTTCCTTGGCCGAGGCGAGCAGCTCGGCGCGGCCGACGGCGGTGGCGGGCCGGGTGCCCTTGATCGGTCGGGTGACCAGCCGCCCGTCGGTCAGCTCGACCAGGGTTTCCGGGCTCGCGCAGCCGATCGCCCAGCCCGCCCCGGTGAGGGTGCCGCCGTAGCGGGCGCCCGGCAGCGCGGCGAGCCGGCCCAGGGCGGGCAGCGGGTCGCCGGCGTACCGGGCGGCGGCGTGCCCGACGAGGTTGACCTGGTAGACGTCGCCCCGGCCGATGGCGGCGCGCACGGCGGTCACCGCCTCGGCGTGCTGCCGCGGGGTCCAGCTCTCCGCCCAGTCGCCCAGCCACCAGCCGGCGGCGGGCGCCGCGGCGGCCGGCGGGGCGGGCGGGCCGTGGCCGTAGACGACCACGGCGACCTCCGGCAGCGCGGGGGCGGGGTTGGCGGCGCCGGCCGGCGCGCCAACAAGACCGGCACCGGCGGCGGCGGAGACGTAGAGGG
>NZ_JBFAVI010000204.1:0-11538 GCF_040679695.1 Micromonospora sp. NPDC052213 | reverse complement strand
GGATGCCGAAGGGGTCGACGGTCACCCCGGCGGCCGGCGCGGCCGACGCGGGCGGCGCGGGCCAGGCGGCGGGGACGGCCGGCGCCACCGCGAGGGCGGCGGCGTAGCGGATCAACGTGCGGCGGTTCGTCATGAGCGCCTGCTCCTCTTCCCGCGACCGCCGGAGGCACCGGCGGTCGAGCCGTAACGGTCGGATCCGGAATTGCAGCGGGAGCACCCGGGCGATCTGATGTCCTGCCCCGGACTCCGGGACCGACCCGTCGCGCGACGAGCACACGGCTCAGGGAGGGGCACATAACGGTCCGGTCCGTAAGGACCCTAGGGGGCCTATCTACCGGCGTCAACGCCCCGCCGCGGGGCAGCCCTCCGCCGGGCCACCGGGGCCCCTGCCCCGCCCCTCGGGATCGCCGGTCGGGGGCGGCCGACGTCCGCGCCCGGCATACCATCTGCCGTGCGGCTCGGCGCAGCCGCGGGACAGGGGGAGAGGCGGGCATGGGCGACTACGGGCACCCGTTGACCTTCGGGTCGTTCCTGACGCCCGGCAACGCCGACCCGGGCCGGGTGGTGGGCCTCGCCGTGCTGGCCGAGCAGGTCGGGTTCGACCTGGTCACCTTCCAGGACCACCCGTACCAGCCGGCGTTCCTGGACACCTGGACGCTGATGAGCTTCGTGGCGGCCCGGACCCGCAGCGTCCGGCTGGCCGCGAACGTGACGAACCTGCCGCTGCGCCCGCCGGCCGTCCTGGCCCGCAGCGTGGCGAGCCTCGACCTGCTCTCCGGCGGCCGGATCGAGCTGGGCCTGGGCGCCGGCGCGTTCTGGGAGGCCATCGAGGCCATGGGCGGGCGTCGGCTCTCCCCCGGGCAGGGCGTGCGGGCCCTGGCGGAGGCGATCGAGGTCATCCGTCAGGTCTGGGACGCCGACGCGCGCGGCGGCGTCCGGGTCGACGGCGAGTTCCACCGGGTGGTCGGCGCGAAGCGGGGCCCCGCGCCCGCCCACGACGTGGGCATCTGGCTCGGCGCGTACAAGCCGCGCATGCTGGCCCTGACCGGGCGCCGGGCCGACGGGTGGCTGCCGTCGCTGGGTTACCTCCAGCCCGGCGACCTCGCCCGGGGCAACGCCGCCATCGACGAGGCGGCCCGGGAGGCGGGCCGGTCCCCCGGCGACGTCCGCCGGCTGCTCAACGTGACCGGCCGCTTCACCGCGGTCGGCCGCGGCCTGTTGCAGGGCCCGCCCGAGCAGTGGGCGGAAGAACTCGCCGACCTCGCCCTCGGCGACGGGATCAGCACCTTCATCCTGGGCAGCGACGACCCCGAGGACCTGCGGCGCTTCGCCGCCGAGGTCGCCCCCGCCGTACGCGACCTCGTGGCCGCCGAGCGCACCGCCGCCACCGCGCCCGACGCGCCGGGACCGGTGCCGGTGACCGCCCCGACGGAGCCGCCGGTCGAACGCCCGCCCGCCGGGGCGGGAGCCTTCGCGGTCGTGCCGACGCCCGACGACGGCGTCCGCCGCAGCGCGATCCGGGTCTGGGACGAGACCACCCGGCCGACCGGCCCCGCGCCGGACCCCACCCGCACCTACACCCCGCACGACCAGGCCAGCGCCCAGCACCTCGTCGACGTACACGACGGGCTGCGGGCCGAACTCGCCCGCCTCCACGACCTCGTCGAGCAGGTGGGCGCCGGGCTGCTCGACGCGGGCACGGCCCGCTCGCACATCAACACCATGACGATCCGGCAGAACAAGTGGACGCTGGGCACCTACTGCGAGTCGTACTGCCGGGTGGTCACCACCCACCACACCCTGGAGGACCGGGGGATCTTCCCGCACCTGCGCGCCGGCGATCCCCGCCTCGCACCGGTCATCGACCGGCTGGAGCAGGAGCACCACGCCATCCACGACGTCCTGGAGCGGGTCGACCGCGCCCTCGTCGCGTTCGTCTCCGTCTCCGACGGGATGGCCGAGCTGCGCGCGGCCGTCGACCTGCTCAGCGACACGCTGCTGTCCCACCTCGCCTACGAGGAGCGCGAGCTCGTCGAGCCCATCGCCCGCCTCGGCCTGCGCTGAGCCCACCCCGGCCTGCGTCGACCGGCCCGCGCACGGCGGCCCGGTGACGGATGATCGGGGTATGGAGCGACGACCCGAGCGCGGGCACCGCTGCGTGCCGCACACCGCCGACGTCCGCATCGAGGCGTGGGCGCCGAGCCGGGAGGAGTGCGTGGCCGAGGCGGTCGCCGCGATGGTCGGGACGTTCGTCGACCCCGCCGGGGCACCGCCGGGCGGCGAGCGGGAGTTCCGTGCGCCGGCCGGCGACGACGAGGACCTGCTGGTGGCCGTACTCGACGAGGTGATCTTCCGGATGGAGACGGAGGGCGAGCTGCCGCTGCACACCGAGGTGGCCGACGACGGCGCCGGCGGCCTGACGGTGCGCTGGCGCACGGCGGGCACCGACGACGTCGAGCTGGTCGGGGCGGTGCCGAAGGCCGTCTCCCTGCACGAGCTGCGCTTCGGTCACGACGGCCGGGGCTGGTCCTGCGCGGTGACCCTCGACGTGTGAGCCGGCCGCTCAGCCCTTCACCACGCCGAGCGGCACCAGCCGGGCCACCTTCCGGCACAGCCCGGCGCCCTCGGCCGCCGCCACCACCGCCGAGACGTCCTTGTACGCGGTGGGCATCTCCTCGGCCAGGCCGCGCCGGGACGCGCCGCGCACCGCGATGTCCTGCGCCTCCAACTGGCCGCGCGGGTCCAGGCCGCGCTCGGCCTTCACGGCCTGCTTGCGGCTCTGCACCCGTCCGGCCCCGTGACAGGTGGAGGCGAACGCCGGCGCCCCCGGCACGCCGGTGAGCACGTACGAGCCGGTGCCCATCGAACCGGGGATCAGCACCGGCTGGCCGACGTCGCGCAGGTCGTCGGGCAGGTCGGCGTGGCCCGGGGGCAGCGCGCGGGTGGCGCCCTTGCGGTGCACGCAGAGCGCGCGCCGCTCGCCGTCGACGTCGTGGTCCTCGATCTTGGCGAGGTTGTGCGAGATGTCGTAGACCAGGTCCAGCCGGCTGCCGGTCACCCGGGCGAAGACCTTCCGGGCGGCGTCGGCCAGCAGTTGCCGGTTCGCCCGGGCGTAGTTGGCGGCGGCGGCCATCGCGCCCAGGTAGGCGCGGCCCTCGTGGGAGGAGACCGGGGCGCAGGCGAGCTGCCGGTCCGGCACGTGGATGTCGTGCCGGGCCATCACCTTCTCCATCGCGCGGACGTAGTCGGTGCAGATCTGGTGGCCCAGCCCCCGCGACCCGCAGTGGATCATCACGCAGACCTGGCCGGGGCGCAGCCCGAAGGCGGTGGCGGTGGTGTCGTCGTACACCTCCTCGACGGCCTGCACCTCCAGGAAGTGGTTGCCGGAGCCGAGGCTGCCGACCTGTCGCGCGCCGCGCTCGATCGCCCGCTCGCTGACCTCGGCCGGGTTGGCGTCGCCGACGGCGCCGTAGTCCTCGCAGCGGTGCAGGTCCCGCTCGACGCCGAAGCCGCGCTCGACCGCGTACCGGGAGCCGCCGCGCAGCACCGCGTCGAGTTCCTGACGCGAGGACAGGTGCCACACCGCGCCCTTGCCCATTCCGCGCGGGGTGGCCTCGCCCAGCCCGTCCATCAGCGCGTCGAGCCGGGGCCGCAGCCCGTCGCGGTCGAGGTCGGCGGCGAGCAGCCGGACCCCGCAGGAGATGTCGAAGCCCACCCCGCCGGGCGAGACCACGCCGCCGTGCGCGACGTCGGTGGCGGCCACGCCACCGATCGGGAACCCGTAGCCCCAGTGCACGTCGGGCATGGCGTACGAGGCGTCGACGATGCCGGGCAGCGTGGCGACGTTAGCGACCTGCTCCAGCGACTTGTCCGCCCCGGCGTCGGGCAGCAGCGACCGGGACGCGAAGACCACTCCCGGCACCCGCATCGGGTCGTGCCGGTCGATCCGGAAGCGGTACGGCGACTCCTCGACCAGCTCCATTCCCGGCGGCTACCCGGGCGAGCGGCCCTTACACCCGCGTACCGGTGTCGGCCCGCCCGGCCGGTCGGCGCATCGCCCACACGTGGGGACCGCCGTCGGGCACCTGGGCCTGGCCGGTCACGGCGAAACCGAGCCGCTGGTAGAACCGCACGTTCGGCTCCGACGACGTCTCCAACACCGCCGGCAGGCCGGCACGGTCCGCCTCCGCCAGGCCGGGCCGCAGCACCCGGGCGCCCAGCCCCCGGCCCTGGTCGGCCCGGCGCACGCCGACGGTGGCCAGCAGGAACGCCGGCTCGGCCGACCGCAGCGAGGCGCAGGCCGCGTCGGCGGCGAGCAGCGCCGCGTGCCGGTCGCCGGCCAGCTCGGCGTTGCGCGCCGCGACACCGGCCCAGACCTCGTCCGGCACCGGCCGGTCGGGGCGCAGCCACACCGCCACCGCGACCGGCCGACCGTCGGGGCCCACCGCCGCCCAGGCGTCGCCGTACGGCAGCCCGACCGCGGCGACGGTGCCGGCGAACATAGCCTCCAGCCGCTCCCGGTGCCGGTCGGCCGCCACCGTCCAGGCCGTCCAGGGGTACCCGTCGAAGGCATCGGCGAGCACGGCAGCCGCCCCGGCGGTCGACTCCGGCCCGATCCGGCGTACCTCGAACTCCATGCCGTCCTCCCCCTGCGCCGCCGCCTGGTCCGCGCAGTGCGCGATCATGTCACGGCGCCCCTGGCGGGCGCCCGGGAATTTCGGGCTCCCGCCGGGTTTCAGAGCCGGTAGAACGCGCGGTAGCGGCGGATGAGCCGCCACTGCACCAGCACCGCCGCCACGGTCAGCAGGATCATCACCAGGGTCGCGGCGGCGGCGTAGCCGTAGCGCAGGTACTCGAAGCCGGTGCGGTAGACGAACAGCGACAGGTAGGTGGTGGCGTACGGGGGCGGGCCGCCGTCGGTGACCACGAACGCCGGCACGAACGTGAAGTGCAGGCTCTGGATGGCGTCGCGCACCGCCAGCAGCCCGAGCACCGGCGCCATCAGCGGCAGGGTGACCCGGCGGAACACGTCCCAGCCGGTGGCGTCCTCGATCGCGGCCATCTCGTAGACGTCGCGGGGCAGCGCGCGGCGGGCGGCCAGCAGCACCACGAACGTCTCCCCCATGGTGAACAGGCTCATCAGGATGATCGCGGCCCGGGCGTCGGTCGGGTCGGTGAGCCACTGCGGCGGGGTGCGGCCCAGCGCGGTCAGGCCGTTCTCCCCGCCGGTGCGCAGCAGCTGGTTGATCGGGCCGTAGAGCGGGTTGAGCAGCCACAGCCAGAGCAGCCCGTAGGCGATCTCGGGCACCGCCGTCGGCAGCACCGCCGCCGTGCGGGCGGGACCGACCCCGAGGGCCCGGCGGTGCAGCAGCAGCGCCAGGCCGAGCGCGACGAGCACCCGCAGCGGTACGGCCACCAGCGCGAAGACCAGCGAGTTGGTCAGCGCCACCCGGAACACCGGATCGTCGACCAGCGCGGTGAGGTTGTCCAGCCCCACCCAGCGTGGCGGGCGCAGCAGGTCGTACTCGGTGAAGGCCAGCGCCAGGGTGACCGCGGCGGGCAGCAGCACCAGCCCGACCAGGCCCACCAGGTACGGCGCCAGCATCAGCGCCAGCTGCCGGCGGGAGCGGCGGTCCGTCGTCGTCACGGGGCGTACCGGCGGCCGGAGTCGGCGTGGAAGACGTGCACGTCGGCCCAGCGCACCCCGACGCGTACCGCCGCGCCGCGCTCGGGCCGGCGGGCCGCGGGCACCCGGGCGACGACCCGGTGCCCGCCGGCGAGGGTCAGGTACGCGTACGCGTCCTCGCCGACCACCTCGACCCGGTCGACGGTGGCGTCCGCGCCGTCGGCGGCGTCGAGGGCGACCGCCTCGGGCCGGAAGCCGATCTCCAGCTCCTCGGCGGCCGGGACGGGCGCGGTGCCCGACGGCACGAGCGCCCCCGCGGCCGGGAGCAGGTTCATCGCCGGGGAGCCGACGAAGCGGGCGACGAAGGTGCTGGCCGGGGTGCGCCAGATCTCGTCGGGCGTGCCGACCTGCTCGATCCGGCCGGCGCGCAGCACGGCGATCCGGTCGGCGAGCACCAGGGCCTCGGTCTGGTCGTGGGTGACGTGGACCATGGTGGCGCCCAGCCGGTCGTGCAGGGCGCGCAACTCGGCGCGCATCTCCACCCGCAGCGCCAGGTCGAGGTTGGACAGCGGCTCGTCGAGCAGGAACACGTCGGGCTCGCGGACCAGGGCCCGGGCCAGTGCCACCCGCTGCCGCTCCCCGCCGGAGAGCTGCCCGGGCCGCCGGTCGAGCAGGGCGGCGCAGCCGACGGTCTCGGCGGCCGCGCGGGCCCGGTCCCGGGCGACCGCGCGGGGGGTGTCGCGTACCTCGAGGCCGAAGGCGATGTTCTCGGCGACGGTCAGGTGGGGGAAGAGCGCGTACGACTGGAACACCATCGACACGTTGCGCCGGCCGGGACGGTCGGCGGTGACGTCCCGGCCGGCGATGCGGACCCGGCCGGCGGTGACCGGTTCCAGGCCGGCGACCACCCGCAGCACGGTCGACTTGCCGGCCCCCGACGGGCCGAGCACCACCAGCAGTTCTCCCCGGGCGACGGTCAGGTCCACCCCGTGCAGCACCGTCGAGCCGCGGTAGGCGGCGGAGACGCCCGCCAGGGCGAGGCCGGGGTCGCTCACCCGTGCTCGCCGCGGGCGAACAGGGGGCGGGTCTGCTGGTCGAGGTCGCGGATCACGTCGTCGAGCCGGTCGCCCCGGTGCATGGCGTTCTCCAGGATGCCGTACGTCACGTCCTCGATCTCGGGCCAGGTGGAGACGGTGGGCAGTGCCCGGACGGTGGGGATGGCGTCGAGGAAGACCTTCGCGCTGCGCGGCGGCTGGGCCGGGCCGAGGAACGCGGGCGACTGCGACACCCCGATGTGGGACGGGACGGTGCGGCCGGTGGCGGCGATGATGCGCTGGCCCTCCTCGGCGATGGCGAACTCCAGGAACCGCCACGCGGCGTCCTTGCGCTTCGCGCCCCGGGTCATGCAGTACGCGTCCGAGTGCAGCACTCCGACCTGTTCGGTGTAGACGGGCAGCGGGGCGACGTCCCACTCGAAGCCGGTGATGGAGCGGAACGTGGTGGTGGAGCGGCGGGAGCTCATCAGCATGGCGAGCCGCCCGTTGGCGAACCGCGACTCGTCGTCCTCGGCCTCGACCTCCTCGTCGGTGGGCACCACCCCGTACGCCAGCCGTAGGTCGACCAGGTTCTTCAGCGCCTCCCGGGCGGGCGGGGTGTCCAGGGTCAGGCGGGTCGGCCTCGCCGGGTCGTCGACGAGCTGGCCGCCGTTGGACCAGACGAACGGGGCGAGCCGGATGATGGACGGCTCGACGCCGAGGCCGTGCACGGCGGGGCGCAGCGCCGCGCCCTCGCTCTCGGTGGCCTTGACGACCACGCCACGGGAGTCGCGGGTCATCGCGGACGCGGTGGTGAGCAGGTCGTTCCAGGTCCAGCCGGCCTTCGGCTCGGGCACGCCGTACTTCGCGAAGAGGGTGCGGTTGTAGTAGACGGCGAGGCTGGAGACGTTCTGCGGCAGGCAGAGCTGCCGGTCCTTCCACCGGAACGCGTTCCACGCCACCGGGTAGTAGTCGGCCGGGTCGACGGCGTCGGAGGCGGCGAGCCGGTCGTCCAGCGGCTCGATGACGTCCTTGGCGGCGAACTGGCCGTAGAAGCGGTAGTTCATCAGGAACAGGTCCGGCGGGGCGCCGCCGGCCACCGAGGTGGCCAGCCGGGCCAGCAGGTCCTTGCGGTCGCTGGCCTCGACGAGTTGCACGTCGGCGCCGGGACGCGCCTTCTCGTACGCCTCGACGAGGGTGCGGTAGGCGGCGAGTTCCTCCGGCGCGCCGAAGACCAGCAGCCGCACCGGGCCGTCGTCGGACGACCCGGAGCCGGAACCGCAGCCGGTGGCGGCCAGCACGGCGGCGAGCAGCAGGGCGAGCAGCGCCTTCGGTCTCATCGTCGGTTCTCTCTCTCCGGTCGCATCGTCAGTCTCGTCCCGTCGGGTCGTCGTGGTGGAGGAAGCGCCGCTGGGCGAGCACGAAGACGGCCAGGGCCGGCACCGTGGCCAGCACCGCGCCGGCCAGGAACACCGGGAAGTTCGTCGGGTCCAGCACCGACAGGGAGCGCAGTGCCAGCGGCAGGGTGAACAGGTCGCGGTCGTAGACGTAGACCAGCGGGTCGAGGAAGTTCGACCAGGTGAGCACGAAGGTGAGCGCGGTGAGGCCGGCGGTGACCGGGCGGACCAGCGGGAGGGCGACCCGCCACCAGGTGCGCACCGGCGAGAGGTCCTCCACCAGGCAGGCGTCGTAGAGGTCCGCCGGCAGCGACCGGAAGGCCAGGTAGTAGACCAGGACGTAGAGCGGCGAGGTGCCCAGCAACGCCGGGGCGACCAACGGCACCAGGGTGTCGGTCAGGCCGAGCATCCGGAAGATCGCGAAGCGGGGCACCAGCAGCGCCGTGGCCGGCACCATCAGCGCCACCAGGGAGGCCGCCACGACGACGCCGGTGGTGCGCGGGGCGAGCCGGGCCAGCGCGAAGCCGGCCAGCGCGGCGACGAGCACGCTCAGCGGCACCGCGACGACCGCGACCAGGACCGAGTTGAGCGAGGCCCGCAGCAGCCCGCCCCACTCGACGGCCTGCTGGTAGCCGACGGTGGAGACCGGCTCCGGCACCAGCCGCGGCGTGGGCGGCGGGGGCAGGCCGGGCTCGGTGAGCGAGCCGGAGACCAGCAGCAGCAGCGGCGGGACGAAGACGAGCAGGACGAACGCCGCGCCGAGGGTGCGCCAGGCCCGGCCGGCCGCCTCGGGCAGCGGTGAGGGGCCGCTCGCGCGGCCCCTCACCCGGTCGTTGCCGATGGTCGACTTCCTCAGAGCGCGAGCTGCCAGGCGCCCAGGCCGTGCGAGGCGGCGTAGAGCACCCGCTTGCCGGGGACGACGGTCAGCCCGGCGACCTCGACGTTCGGCATGCCACGGGCCGCCTTCACCCAGGTCGTGCTGCCCCTGGCCAGCCGCAGGACACCGAAGTCGGTGGCCGCGTAGAGGTCGCCGGTGACGTCGTCGCGGACCAGGTCGGTGATCGGCTGGTCGCCGAAGTCGTACGACCGGTCGGCCCAGGTCGCGCCGGCGCCGGCCAGCTTCACCTCGAACGCGTGGCCGAGGGTGGCCGGGGTGTTCGAGTTGAACCCGCTGTAGGAGACCCATGCCCGGGCCGGGTCGGCCGGGTCGACGTGGATGCTGGTGACGAAGCGGTTGGGCGTGGCGGCGGTGTCGATCCGCGTCCAGGTGACCGCGGAGGCCGGCTCGGCGTCGACGTTGCGGGACACGAACACCCGCCCGGTGCTGGTGGCCGCGTACGCGGTGGACGAGTCGGTGGCGACCCGCTCGACCACCGAGACGGCGCCGCCGGCCCGGTCGCCCCACGCGGCGTCGGTCAGGTTGACCGTGCCCAGCGGCGCGAAGTCGCCGCACTGCGCCTCGAAGGTGCCGGTCCAGGTGTTGCAGATCCGGTCGGCCTCCGCCAGGCTCCGGTCGCCCAGGCCGAACGTCTTGGTCCGGTAGACGGTGCGGGAGGTGCCGGCGAACATCGTGCCGCTGACCTTCGGGTCGCTGATCACCGGGGCGTAGAACAGGGTGCCCGGGTGCCCGAAGATCGGGTCGGAGATCGAGATCCAGCTGCCCACGTCCCCGTTGTCGAAGTTCACCTCCGGCGAGGCGTCGTAGAAGGTGTGGAAGCGGAACTCCGGCTTGCCGACGTCGAAGCCGGACGCGCCGCCGTCACCGATCATCGTGTTGACCCAGCGGCTGCGCTGGCCCTTGTTCTCCCAGGTGCCGTTGTCCTGGGTGCCGCCCTGCAGCAGGGTGTGGTCGTGCGGGCTGGCCGACAGGCTGATGAACTGCAGCGTGTTCATGCCCTTGTTGATGCCGTCCAGCTTCGACGGGATCCGCGACAGCATCTGCCTGCAGCGGTCCTTCTGCGCCTGCGTGGCCAGGTTGCGGTCCGGGTTGTCGCACCAGGCCGACCGGTCCACGAACTCGCCGCTGGAGCGCATCACGCCGCCGTCGTTGGCCTCGAAGAACTGGTACGGGTTGCGCGGGTTGGTGACCAGCGCGTGCTGGTCGGGGTGCAGGCCGTTGGGGTGCAGTTCGTCGGTGCCGTCGTAGGTCATGTCGGTGCCGCTGACCCCGGCGTCGGTGGACAGCACCACCGCCCGCTTGTGGGCGACGGTCTCGCCGTAGACGTAGGAGCCGCCGGTGTAGACGATGTCGGGATGCCCGGCCGGAGTGTGCACGAAGACGTCGTACCAGCACTGGCCGGTGCACTGGTTGTAGGTCGCGAAGCCCGGGTCGGCCGGGTTGGCGCTGGTCAGGTCGGCGAACGCGGGGGCGCCGCCGGCCACGTCGTCGCTGCGGAACAGCCGCGAGTACGGGTTGCCGAGGTTGCCCTCGTAGACGTACATCCGGGTCTTGCCGTTCGGCAGGGCGGTCACGTCGATCGCGGCCCGGGTCTGGAAGACGGCCGGGTTCAGCGACGGCTTGATCTGCGTCCAGGTGGCGCCGGCGTCCGCCGAGCGCCACACGCCCCGGGCGTACGAGGAGGCGTAGACGACGTTCGCGTCACGCGGGTCGAGCTTGACGTAGCGCACCCCGCGCGGCGAGCAGGCGGCGGTGTTGTTGTACTCCGCGGCGCTGCCGGTGCACTGGGTGGCGTCGGCCGAGCCGTTGTGGATGAACCTCCAGCTCGCGCCGCCGTCGGTGGACTTGTAGAGGCCCCACTTCTCGGCGTCGGGCACCGGCCGCGTGACGCCGGTGCAGCAGGAGCCGGACATGCCCCGCAGCGCCGTGGTGGTGGCGACGTAGAGGGTCCGCGGGTCGCCGGGCTTGATCGTGATCTCGCCGATCCCCTTGCCGGCCAGGGCGTCCTTGCCCAGCGGGCCCTTCCAGGTGACCCCGCCGTTGGTGGACTTGTAGAGGCCGACGCCGGCGACGCAGCCGGAGGCGCAGGTGTTCGCCTCGCCCGTGCCGACGTAGATGGTCAGGCCGGTCCTGTCGTTCCGGTCGATCTTGACCGAGCCGGCGGCGTTGATGCCGAGCGGCCCGCCCAGGTAGAACCACTTCGGCTCGGGCGCGAGGACGTTCAGGGTGCCCCAGACGCCGCCGCCGGCCGGCGTGACGTAAGCCCGGCAGAGCAGGGCGTTGCAGTCCGGCGCGATGTCGATCGAGGTGACCCGGCCGCCCGCGACGTACGCGTTCGGCACGTAGTTGCCGGCGTTGCGGAACTCGGTGAACGGGTAGAGGGCCTCGCTCGGGCCGACGTTGACCCAGCCCCGGCTGCCGCCGGCGCGCCGCTCCGCGGCCGAGTACGCCGCCTTCGACCGGTCCATCTGGGCGATGCTGATCGTGTTGGCCGGGTACGCGCGCTCCAGGAACTCCTGCTGCGCGGCGTTGCCCGGGCCGTCCGGCGACATGCCGTCGTTGCCCGGCACGGCCTGGCGCAGC
>NZ_JBFAVI010000203.1:0-11695 GCF_040679695.1 Micromonospora sp. NPDC052213 | reverse complement strand
CCAGGCCGCGCAGACCGTGCAGGTGTCGGCGTACCCGGACCACTACGCCCAGTGGGAGCAGCAGGCCGCCGACCTCGTCGCCGAGCACTGGAACAACTGACACACAGGCGCATGATGCCGCTGGCCGGTACCCCGTGCGGGGTACCGGCCAGCGGCGTCTTCACGTCAGTGGGGCGTGGCGGCGTGGACCCGGACGACCGCGGCGGTGGCGTTGTCGTCGCCGCCGGCCTCCAGGGTGGCGCCGAGCAGGTCCCGGACCGCCTCCTCCGGTCGTGGTGCCGCCAGCAGCTCCCGGGTCAGGTGGTAGTCGACCTGGTCGCTGACCCCGTCGGTGCAGAGCAGCCACACGTCGCCGGGGCGCAGCGACACGGCGAGCAGGTCCGCCTCCGGCTCGCCCGGGTGCCCCGCGTAGCGGGTCAGCTGGTAGCGGGCGCGGGCGGCGGCGGGGGAGTCGGCCGGGTACCAGCCGTGCAGCACGCCCAGCCAGGCCGCCGTGTGGTCGACGGTCATCAGCTCCAGCAGGCCGTCGCGCAGCCGGTACGCGCGGGAGTCGCCGAGCTGGAGGAGCCAGCCCTGGCCGCCGTCGGGCTCGACGAGCAGGGCGGTCAGGGTGCAGCCGGTCAGCTCCGCCAGGCCCGTGCCGGCGGCGCGTACGGCCGACTGGACGCCGGCCACGGCGGCGCGCAACTGCCGGGGGCCGACGTCGGGCCAGGCGGCCCGGACCTGTGCGACCAGGGTGCCCATCGCCGTGGTGCCGGCCCGGCGGCTGCCCTCGCCGGCGCCCATCCCGTCGGCCACCGCCGCGAACGGCAGGGCCGGGTCGACGTGCAGCACGTCGAAGTTGGCCGGATAGCGGTTGCCGACGACGCTGCCGCCGACGGCCTCCACCGTGATCCCGCCGAGCGGATGGCGGCGCGGCTCGGCGGGCGCGGGAACGTCATCGGACACGGGGACCTCGGCATCGGGCACGGGAACCTCGGCGGGCCGGCGGGCGAAGGCTGGACACCGGCGGACGGTAGCACCGGGCGAGCCGAACCCGGGTGTCAACATGGGTTGACAGGATGGCGGGTGTCAACGTAAGTTGACGACATGAGTCAGGCAACGGAACTCGCCGCGGCAGCCGGCAGCACCGACCCCCGGGTCGGGCTGCGCGCCGTCCGCGCGCTGCGCCGGCTGCTGGAACGGCTCGAGGTGGTCCAGGTGGACAACGCCCGTCGACAGGGCTGGTCCTGGCAGGAGATCGCCGACGAGCTCGAGGTCAGCCGGCAGGCGGTCCACAAGAAGCACGCCGGGCGACCGGCGGTCGGATCCTCCTGGGAGGCGTGATGTTCGAACGGTTCACCGACCGGGCCCGCACCGTCGTGCGAGTCGCCCGGGACGAGGCCCGGGCCGAGGGCCAACGGCCGGTCGGCACCGAGCACCTGCTGCTCGCCCTCCTCGCCGACGGGGACAGCCTCGCCGCGCGGGTGCTCGCCGAGGCCGGCGTCCGCGCCGACGACCTGCGGGCCCGCGTCCGCCGGCACACCGAGCGGGGCGGCACCGGCCTCGCCGACGCCGACGCCGCCGCCCTGCGGGAGATCGGCATCGACCTGGCCGCGATCGTGGCCCGGATCGAGGAGTCGTTCGGCCCGGACGCGCTGCGCGAGGCGGCGCCGGCGCCGCGCCGCCGCTGGGGCCGCCGACGGTACGCGGGCGGGCCGTTCTCCTCCCGCGCCAAGAAGGTGTTGGAGTTGTCGCTGCGGGAGGCGCTGCGGCTGCGCCACCGCCACATCGGCACCGAGCACATCCTGCTCGGGGTGCTCCGTGAGGGGCGGGGGCTGGGCGCGCTGGTGCTCACCGAGGCCGGGGCCGACCTGGACGACCTGCGCCGGCGGGTGGAGACCGCGCTGCGGGCGGCAGCCTGAGCCTCCGGAGCCGGCGACCCGGGGCGGGATCGTAAACCTGTTTCCGCTGCGCGTAACGTCACCGCGTCGCCGGCTCGCTGCCGCGTCGGATCTGCTGCACACTGGCGCCGTGGATCCTCGACAGGACAGGCGCGCGGCCCACCACGGTGGCCTGCGCTCCGCCGTGGTGGTCAACCCCGTGAAGGTGGCCGACCTCGACGAGCTGCACCGGACGGTCCACGACGCCCTGGCCGCCGCCGGCTGGCCCGAGCCGCTCTGGTTCGAGACCACGGTGGAGGACCCGGGCCGTGGCCAGACCGAAAAGGCGGTCGAGGCCGGCGTGGACGTGGTCTTCGCCTGCGGCGGCGACGGCACCGTGATGTCCTGCGTCAGCGGCCTGGTCGGCACCGACGTCGCGCTCGCCGTACTCCCGCAGGGCACCGGCAACCTGCTCGCGGCCAACCTGGGACTCTCCGGGGACCTGGCCGCCGGGCTGGAGGTCGCCGTCGAGCGCGGCCGCCGGCTGCTCGACGTCGGCGCGGTCGAGGACCACTACTTCACCGTGATGGCCGGCATGGGCTTCGACGCCCAGATGCTCGCCGACACCTCCGAGACCACCAAGAAGCGGATCGGCTGGCCGGCGTACGTGGTGGGGGCCGCCAAGCACCTGCGCGACCGGCCGATGAAGGTGTCCATCCGCATCGACGACCAGCAGCCGATCCGCCGGCGGGCCCGCTCCGTGCTGATCGCCAACGTCGGGCGCCTCCAGGGCGGGGTGCGCCTGCTCACCGACGCCGAGCCCGACGACGGCTACCTCGACGTCGCCGTGCTCACCCCGCGTACGCTGCGGCACTGGCTGGCGCTCGGCTGGGCCGTCGTACGCCGGCAGGACCGCGTCCCCCGGATGGAGGTCTTCCGGGGCCGGCGCGTGGAGATCACCAGCAACCGGGCCCAGCCCCGGGAGCTCGACGGCGACCTCATCGAGCCGGGCCGCACCCTGAAGGCCGAGATCCGGCGGCGGGCGCTCTGGCTCTGCGTGCCGCAGCCCGCGCAGGCCCCCGACCTGGCCGAGGACGCGCAGGCGGCCGGAGAGCGGGGCGAGCAGCTCATCGACGAGGCGCACAGTGAGTAGCACCCGGATCGTGCCGGAGACCCGGCTGATGCCCGACGAGGAGCTCAGCGCCGACGACGCCTGGCACACGCTGCGCCGGCAGGGCGGCTGGCACCTGCTGCGGGACGCCTTCATCCGGTTCCGCTACGGCGACGGCTTCAGCCACTCCCGCGCGTTCGCGCTGCAACTGTGCCTCGCCGTGGTGCCGTTCATGATCGCGCTGACCGGCCTGATCAGCGAACTCGGCGTGGAGGAGGGCGGCCAGGTCGTCGCCGACACGGTGCTCGCACTCACCCCCGGGGCGAGCGAGCCGGTGGTGGCCGAGCTGCTCGGCGAGGGCGACCGCACCGAACGCGCCGGGGAGCTGGCGCTCAGCCTCGGCCTGATCACCGGCCTGGTCGCGCTGACCAGCACGATGGCGCAGATCGAGCGCGGGGCCAACCGGATCTACGGCGTGGAACGGGACCGCCCGGCGCTGTGGAAGTACGTCCGCGCCGCCGTCCTCGCCCTCACCGCCGGTGTACCGGCGCTGACCGGGTTCCTGATCCTCGTCGGCGGCGGCCCGATGGGCGACTCGGTGCAGCGGCACTACGCCTGGGGCGAACTCGCCAACGGCGTCTGGGACGTGGTGCGCTGGCCGCTCAGTCTCGGGCTGACCGTCCTGGCCGTCGCGGTGCTCTTCCGGCACGCGCCTCGCCGCAACCAACCCGGCCTGTCCTGGCTCTTCTTCGGCGCCGGGATCGCCACCGTCCTGTGGTGGGTGGCCAGCCTGCTGCTCGCCGCGTACGTGCGGTTCAGCGACGGGTTCGGCCAGACCTACGGCGCGCTGACCGGCATGATGGCGCTGCTGCTGTGGGCGAACCTGACCGGCATGGCGCTCTTCGGCGGGCTCTCCTTCGCCGCCCAGTTGGAGGCGTTGCGGATCGGCGTGCGCGAGCCGGCCCAGCCCGACCTCTGGGAGCCCGAGGCCGAGCGCGACCAGCTCCACGACACCGGCGACATGACCTCCCTCTAGTCCGTTTCGGACACCCTCCGGTGTACGCGGAGCGCCGATCGGGTATTGCGGCACGCCAGGAGCGAGAGGGAGGCTGCCGTGGCCGTGGTCAAAGAGGCGTTGCGTCGACCCCTGGGTCACTTCACCGAGCGGACGCTCGCCGGCCTGGCGGTCGTGCTCGGCGCCGGGGTCGGCTTCGGGGTGCTCCTCGTCCTGGTCCGGACCCGGTGGACCCCGCTGTACGACGTCGACCACGGCGTGGCCGCCTGGCTCAACGACCTGGTCGCCCCGCACGGGCCGCTGGTGACCGTGCTCAACGCGCTCACCGACCTCGGCGGTCGGGCGGTCATCGTCTGGCTGGTGTCGGTCGCCGTGGTCGGCCTGCTGATCCGCCGGCAGGGCCGGCTCGCGGTGTTCCTGATCGTCACCGGTCTCGGTGCGCTGATCCTCGACCCGGCGCTCAAGACGCTGGTCGACCGGCTGCGCCCCGAGGTGGAGGTGCCGATCGGCAGCTACGCCGGGGACAGCTTCCCCAGCGGGCACGCGCTCGGCTCGATGGTCGCGTACGGGGCGCTGCTGCTGGTCTTCCTGCCGGCCATGTCGCGCCGATGGCGCAGACCCGCGATCGTCCTGGTCGCCGCCGTCGTGTTCCTGATCGGGCTGACCCGGATCGCGCTGGGCGTGCACTTCGTCTCCGACGTGCTCGGGGCCTGGCTGCTCGGCGCCGCCTGGCTCGGCGTCACCGCGTACGCCTTCCGGCTGTGGCGGTTGGAGCGGGGCCGGCCGGTCCCGGCGCTGACCGAGGGGCTGGAGCCGGAGGCCGCGCACGAGGTGGCCCCCGCCCCCGACGAGGCGCACCTGCTGCCGCACCCCCGGGCGGCCGTGTTCGAGGTGGTCGTCGGCTGGGTGCTGGTCCTCGGCGCGCTCTACGGCTTCGGCATGTTCGTCAGCTACCACGCCGGCGGCACCCTCTTCGCCACCCTCGACACCGACGTGCCGAGGTGGTTCGCGGAGCACCGCACCCCCGACCGGGACGACCTCAGCCACTGGTGGAGCAAGGCCGGCGACACGCACGCCATCCTGCTCATCTCGCTGGTCTTCTGCCCGCTCGTGCTGGCCGTGTGGCGGCGCTGGCGGCCGGTGCTGTTCGTCGCCCTGACCATGTTCGGCGAGCTGAGCCTCTTCCTCGCCTCCGCCGCCGCGGTCGACCGGCCGCGCCCGCCGGTGGGCAACCTCGACGGCCCGATGCCGACCTCCTCGTTCCCGTCCGGCCACATCGCCGCCACGCTCTGCGTCTGGGTCGCCGTCGCGATCATCGTCGTCCCGCGTACGGACAGGTGGTGGCGGTGGATCTTCGTGGCGCTGGCGGTGGTGATGCCGGCCGGCGTGGCGATCTCCCGGATGTACCGGGGGATGCACCACCCCACCGACGTCATGGGCGCGATCATCCTCACCACCCTCTGGATCGGGCTGCTCTACTGGGTCGTCCGCCCCAACGAGGACCTGCGTGAGGGCAACCGGCCCAGCATCGAGTCCGAGGACGTGCACACCCTCGACGACGAGCTGGCCAAGGCCGCCCGGGTGGACTGACGGCGCCGATGCTGCGGGTGATGAGCTGGAACATCCGGACCGGCGGCCGGGACCGGGGCGGCGCCGACCGCCGGGACCGGCTGGCGCGGGTCGTCGCCGCGCAGCGGCCGGACGTGCTGGCCCTGCAGGAACTGCGGGACTTCGACTCGGGCGACGTGCTCGGCGACTTCGCGGGCCGGGTGGGGATGCGGCCCCACCTCGCCCGTTCCTGCTTCGGCCAGCCGGTGGCGGTGCTGCTCCGGCCGCCGCTGCGCGCCCTCGCCGCCGCCCGGGTGCGCCGGCCGTTCCACCACGCCGCGCAGCGGGTCACCGTGGCGACCGACGCCGGCCCGCTGACCGTGCTGAGCGTCCACCTCGATCCCTACTCGGGGCTGCGCCGGCGCGTCGAGGCGGGCTGGGCCGCCGCCGCGCTGCGCCGTACGCCGGGGAAGCTGGCGCTGCTGGCCGGGGACCTGAACACCCTCGACCCCGTCGCCGACCACACCGACCGGATCGCCCGGCTCCCCGCCGCGTACCGCCGCCGTCACCTGCGTCGGGACGGGCGGACGGTGGACACCCGGGCGGTGGCCCGACTGCTCGCCGTCGGCCTGGTCGACCTGTACGCGGCGGCCGGCACGCCCGACGCCGGGCTGACCGCGCCGACGCGGCACGGCGGCGGCGCGGAGTTCTCCGGCATGCGGCTGGACTACCTGTTCGGCACCCCGGCGCTGGCCGCCCGGGTGCGGGACTGCCGGGTGGTCCGGGGCGGCGACACCGAGTACGCCTCCGACCACTACCCGCTCGTCGCGGACCTGGCCCTCGACCCGGCCTGAGCCCACCCGGTCGGTCATCTGGTCACCCGGCTGCCCCGTCGGCCACCCGGCCGCCCCGCAGGTCGCCTCGACGCGCCCGCCGCCGGGTGCTTGCCGGGGCTGGTTACCGTGTGCCGGTGATCGACTCGCCCGGCCCGGCTCCGCGTGCCACCGGAACACCCGCCACTTCTGAGCCCGCGCCGCTGGTCGTGGCCGTCGCCCGGGGGATCGCGCTGGTCGTGGTGGTGCCCGTGCGGCTGGCCTGGGAGCTGGTCGCCGCCGTCTGCGGGTGGCTGCACCGCTGGCTGCTCGCGCCGGTCGGTCGGTTCCTGGACCGTTGGCTGCTGCGCCCGGTCGGCTGGCTGCTGCGTCACCTGCTGTGGCTGCCGCTGGTGTGGCTCGCCCGCGGCATCGCCTGGCTGGCCCGGACGCTGGTGTGGGTGCCGCTGGTGTGGCTCGCCCGCGGGCTGGCCTGGCTGGCCCGGACGGTGGTGTGGGTGCCGTTGGCCTGGCTGGCGTACCACCTGGTCTGGCTGCCGCTGAGCTGGCTCGCCCGGCTCCTCGCCCCGCTCGGGCGCCTGCTGGCGGCCGGGCTCGCCGCGCTGGGCCGGTGGCTGCTGGCCGCCGGCCGGGTGCTGCTCGACGCGGCGGCGTGGGCGTGGCGGATGACCGGCCGGCTGCTGTGGTGGTGCTACGCGCTCACCCTGCGGCCGTTCGTGCTCGCGGCGGGCTGGCTGTGGCGGCACGCCGCGCGCCCGGTGGGCCGGGCGGTCGCCGCCGCGTGGCGGGCGACGGTGTCGCCGGTCGCCCGTTGGCTGCGCGGCAGCGTCGTCGACCCGGTCCGCCAGGCGACCCGCGAGGTGCTGGCCACCCTCGGCCTGCGCCGCTGACCCCGGGCGGGCGAACGGCGGTCACAGGACCAGGTTGAGGAGGACGGTCAGGACGATCGAGGCGACGATCGAGAAGAGGATCATCAGGAGGCAGCCGAGGCCACCGCCGGCGGGGCGGATCTCCGTGTTGCCGATGCGCATGTGATCACCTGTTCGTCAGGGACGGGGCGAGCAGGGCACGGATCGCGCCGGCGACCTGCGCCGGCGCGGTGGTCGCGACGTTGTGCGCGGCGCCCGGCACGGTGAGCGTGCGGGCGTGCGGCACCAGCCGGCCCACCTGCGACCGCCAGGACGCCGGCACCACCGGGTCCCGGGAGCCGGCGACCACCAGGGTCGGCGCGGTGATCCGGACCAGGTCCGCCTCGACACCGTTGCGTACCGAGTGCGTCAGCGTCGCGTGGACGCGCCAGGGGCGGGCGTCCACGACGTCCCGGAGCAGGATCGGCGCCTGTAACGGCGCCTCCCGCAGGGCGTCCACCAGCCACCGCCCGAACTGTCCCCGCCGGGACCGGGCGGCCGGGTCGCCGGTCGGCCCGGCGAGCACCACGGCCCGGACCGCGTCGGGCCGGTGGGCGGCCAGCGCCGCGACGACCTCCGCGCCGAACGAGTGCCCCAGCAGGCAGACCGGCGGCATCCGGTACGCGGCGAGCCAGGCGGCCAGGTGGCTGGCGTGCCGGGCGACGTCGTACGCCGTGCCGGGGCGCTCGGTGAGCCCGAAGCCGGGCAGGTCCGGCGCGTACACGGGGTGGGTGTCGGCCAGCGCCAGGGCGAGTGGGGTCAGGTAGCGGTGGGACACCGCCAGCCCGTGCACCAGCACGACGGGTGTGGCGCCGGTGCCCGGGCCGGCCGTGCGGCGGGTGTGCGTACGGATCCCGTCGACCAGCCGCCACTCGCTGGTCAGGCCGGCGGCCGGGCGCGGCGCGGCCAGCGCGAGGCGCAACTCGGCCGGTCCGAACCGGCCGGGCGGGGTCACCCGGGGCCGCCGGGTCGGCGAGATCCTCACAGCTCGCGCAGCCTCGGCAGCAACTGCTCCTGCGCCCAGTCCAGGAACATGGGTTGCGTCTCGCCGCCCACCTGCACGATCGCCACGTGGGTGAAGCCCGCGTCGACGAACTTCTTGAACGCCTCGACGTGCCGGTCCACGTCGGGCCCGCAGGAGATCCCCGCGGCCACGTCCTCCTCGCGGACGAACTGGGTGGCGGCGGCGAACGACTCCGGCCCGGGCAGGTCCGCGTTGACCTTCCAGCCCATCCCGAACCAGCGGAACTGGTCGTGCACGATCTTGCGGCACTCCGCCTCGTCAGGGCCGTAGCAGATGGCCACCTGCCCGTAGCGGGGCCGCCCGACGCCGCCGGCGTCCTCGTACATCTCGATGATGTGCGGGTCGGGCTCGGTGGCGACGATGCCGTTGCCGTACTCGGCGGCGAGGGTGGCCGACTGCCGGCCCGAGGCGGCGATCGCCATCGGCACCGGGCGGTCCGGCCGGTCCCACACGTAGGCGTCCGGCACGTCGTAGTGGTTGCCGGAGAAGGTCAGCGTCTCCCCGTTGAGCAGGGGCCGGATGATCTGGAGCGCCTCCTCGAACATCTCGTGCCGCTGCTGCACGTGCGGCCAGCCGCCGACCACGTGCTCGTTGAGGTTCTCGCCCGCGCCGAGGCCGAGGGTGAACCGGCCGTCCGAGAGCACCCCGACGGTGCTGGCCTTCTGCGCCACGACCGCCGGGTGGTAGCGGCGGATCGGGCAGGTCACGAAGGACATCAGCTCCGCCCGGCTGGTGGCGTGCGCGACCGCGCCGAGCACGGACCAGGCGTACGGGGAGTGGCCCTGCGAGTCCAGCCACGGGTAGTAGTGGTCGGAGATGACGAGCTGCTCGAAGCCGGCCGCCTCCGCCCGCACCGCGTAGTCGACCAGGTGCTTGGGGCCGGCCTGCTCGCACAACAGGGTGTAGCCGACGGTGACCATGGCGTTCTCCTTCCGAGCCGTCTTCCCGCCCGGCTCGGCGACCGGACCAGGCGGATCATCCACGGATACCCCCGGCGGCGCCGATCAACCCTCGCGGCCGGCGGGGGAGCGGGCGGCGCGCATGGTCAGGTAGCGCTGCTCGGGCAGGCTCGTGGTCAGGGCGACCGCAGGACGGCGTGCCCTCACAGGCACTTCACAGCGGTGCCGGATAGGGTCCGAGCAGTCAACGACCCGCTCCAGGGTGGAGTGCGGCGTGATCCTGCGGGAGTTCCGATGGTCTTCAAGAAGATGCTGAGCGCGTTCGGTGTGGGTGGGCCGAGCGTCGACACCGTCCTGACCAACCCGAACACCCGACCCGGCCTGACCCTGGAGGGCCAGGTGAACCTGGTCGGTGGCGACGCCCCGGCCAACGTCGAGCAGGTCGTCGTCAGCCTGGTCACCCGGGTCGAGATCGAGGGCGGCGACACCGAGTACGCCGGCATCATGGAGTTCCACCGGCTGCCGGTCAGCGGCGCGTTCCAGCTCGCCCCGAAGCAGCAGCTCTCCCTGCCGTTCCAGCTCCCGGTGCCGTGGGAGACCCCGATCACCGACGTGTACGGCCAGCGGCTGCGCGGCATGACGATGGGGCTGCGCACCGAGCTGGCGATCGCCCGGGCGGTGGACAAGGGCGACCTCGACCAGGTCAACGTGCACCCGCTGCCGGTGCACGAGCGGATCCTGGAGGCGTTCCAGCAGCTCGGGTTCCGCTTCAAGCACGCCGACCTGGAACGCGGCCACATCCGGGGCACGCAGCAGACGCTGCCGTTCTACCAGGAGATCGAGTTCTTCGCCTCGCCCCAGTACGCGTCGACCATCAACGAGGTCGAGCTGACCTTCGTCACCAGCCCGCACGGCGTCGAGGTGATCCTGGAGTGCGACAAGCGCGGCGGGTTCCTCACCGCCGGGCACGACGCCTTCGGCCACTACCGGGTCTCGTACGCGGACGCCGACCGGACGGACTGGGTCCAGGTCGTCGACGGCTGGCTGCGCGAGACCACCTCGCGCTACGGCAGCCTGCGCGCGCAGGGCTTCGGCGGCCACGGCCACGGGCACGGCCGGGGTCCCGGTATGGGCGGCGTGGTCGCGGGCGCCGCGCTCGGTCTTGTCGGCGGAATGGTCGCCGGCGAGATGATCGAGGACGCGATCGAGGGCGACTTCGCCGAGGACTTCGGCGGCTTCGAGGAGTAGGACCAGACCACACACGGCGGTGGCCTCCGGGACGTACGCCCCGGAGGCCACCGCGTGTTGTGGCGCGCGTACCCGGTCAGTGCCGGGCCTTGCGCTCCTCACTGCTGCGCCAGTTGCTGCCGGCCTTGGCCAGACCACGGCTACCCAGGTAGCCGAGGGTCAGCAGCGTGATCATGAACCACGCGTTGGGGGCCCGGAAGATGTCCACCCCGGCCGAGTTCTTCCCGACCAGCTGCGAGGCGGCCAGCACGCCGATCACGGCCGCGATGTAGACCCAGAACTCGGTGGTCCGCAGCGCCGGCTTGGTCTCGGTACCGGGTGCCTGCATGGCCTCCCGACGCCCGTCGGGCACCATCGGCATCGGGCGGGTGGGCGTCTCCTGCATGGCCCGGTCCTGCATGGCCCGGTTGGGCGCTTCCTGCACCGGCCGGTTCATCGGCCTGGTGGATGCAGCCTGCGTGCTCATCTTGTCCTCCTCAGGATGCGATGAGTCGTACCTGCATTCCCTCCCCCCGCTACCGCGTTTCGGCCACGGCACGGTTCGCGTTCATGGCGAGGGCACCCGCCGTCTACCCGACCCCGCGGGGGCAGTAACACCGACCGGCGGCCGGGAAAAATCCGGTCCGCCGGGCCGCGCGGGGCGCGCCACGGACGGGGTACGCCGCCCGCCGGCCGGCCCGGCGGTGCGGGTTTGCCGGGGCGGTCGCCGGGCACGCACCCGGACCGACACTTCTGTGAGGTGATGGACGTGCGTGAGGACGACATGCGACAGGACGCCGCCCGGCGGGCCGAGGACCGGATCGCCGGCGGCGTGTACGGCGAGGGCGTCCTGGACGAGGTGACCGTGCCCCGCACCGACGTGCAGCGGGTCATCCAGGACGAGGACCCGGACGACCCGGCCCACGTCCCGGTCGACCCGGACGTGCTGCGCGACGGGGGCCCCACCCGGGGGCAGGGCGCGATCACCACGACCGGCGGCACCGCCGGCCCGGCCAGCGCCCGGCGGCTGGCCCGGCAGCCCGAGCGGCACCCCGGCAAGGTGGCCCCCACGACCACGGGCGACGCCACCACCGGCGGCATGAGCACCCCCGCCGGCGGCTCCACCAGCGACCAGTCCAGCACCGCCAGCCAGGTCGGCAACTTCACCACAGAGTGACGGAACCCCGTCGCGGCCCCACCGGCGTATGCGGGCTCCACTGGACGTCGGACGTGAAGACGCCGCTGGCCGGTACCCCGCACGGGGTACC
>NZ_JBFAVI010000202.1:0-11707 GCF_040679695.1 Micromonospora sp. NPDC052213 | reverse complement strand
ATCGCGGTCAGCACGCTCTGCGGGCCGACCTCCAGGAACGTGCCGACTCCCGCGGCCCGCAGCGCGGCCACCCCGTCGGCGTGACGGACGGCCTCCCGGACGTGCCGCACCCAGTAGTCGGCGCTGCGGAGCTCGTCGCCGTCGGCGAGCGCGCCGGTCACGTTCGACACGACCGGCAGCGCCGGCTCGGCGAAGGCCAGCCGGCCCAGGACGGCCCGGAACTTCGCCAACATCGGCTCCATCAACGGGCTGTGGAACGCGTGGCTGACCGTCAGCCTGCGGGTACGCACACCCCGCTCCCGCCAGGCCCGCTCCACCTCGTCGAGGGCCTCCGCGGCACCCGAGACCACCACAGAGGTCGGACCGTTGACCGCCGCGACGCCCAGCCGGTCGGTGAGCCCGTCGATGGAGGCCAGCACCTCGGCCTCCGGCGCGGCGACGGCCAGCATCCCGCCGCCGGCCGGCAGGGCCTGCATCAGCCGGCCCCGTGCGGCGACGAGGGCGCAGGCGTGCTCCAGGGTGAGCACCCCGGCGACATGCGCGGCGGTGATCTCCCCGATCGAGTGCCCGCCAACGAACTCCGGCACCACCCCGAACGACTCGACCAGCCGGAACAGCGCGACCTCGACGGCGAACAGCCCGGCCTGGGTGAACACCGTCTGGTCCAGCAGGTCCGCCTCGGCGGAGCCCGCCTCCGCGAACAGCACCGTCTTCAGCGGGCTCGGAAGCGCCCGGTCCAGGTGCCCGCACACCTCGTCGAGCGCGGACGCGAACACCGGGAACGACGCGTACAACTCCCGACCCATGCCGGCGCGCTGCGCGCCCTGCCCGGAGAAGAGCACGGCGAGCTGGCCGCGCGCAGAGCCCGTACCGGCGAGGACGTTGCCGGCCGGCGAGCCGGCGGCCAGGGCCCGCAGCCCGGCCACCAGGTCGTCGCGGTCGGTGGCGGCGATCACCGCGCGGTGGTCCAGCACGGACCGGGAGGCCACCGACGAGTACGCGACGTCGAGCGGGCGGGCGTCGCCGTCGGCCAGCCAGGCGGCCCAGCGGCCGGCCTGGGCGGCGACGGCGGCGTCGGAGCGGGCGGAGAGCAGGACCGGGACGACCGGACGGTCGGCGGCGGGGGCCGCCTCGTCCTCGGCGATCTCCGGCACCGGGGCCTGCTCGATGATGGCGTGCGCGTTGGTGCCGGACACCCCGAACGACGACACCGCCGCCCGGCGCGGCCGGTCCACGGCCGGCCACGGGGTCGCCTCGGTGGCGAGCGCGACCGCCCCGGCGGTCCAGTCGACGTGTGGGGACGGCTCGGCCACGTGCAGGGTCGGCGGGACGACGCCGTGTTGGATGGCCAGCACCATCTTGATCACGCCGGCGACGCCGGCCGCGGCCTGGGTGTGGCCGATGTTGGACTTGATGGAGCCCAGCAGCAGCGGGTCGGCCTCGCCCCGGTCCTGCCCGTACGTGGCGAGCAGGGCCTGGGCCTCGATCGGGTCGCCGAGCCGGGTGCCGGTGGCGTGCGCCTCCACGGCGTCCACCTCGGCGGGGGTGAGCCGGGCGTTGGTGAGGGCCTGCCGGATCACCCGTACCTGGGAGGGGCCGTGCGGGGCGCTCAGGCCGTTGGACGCGCCGTCCTGGTTGACGGCGCTGCCGCGGATCACGGCGAGGACCGGGTACCCGTGACGTTGGGCGTCGGAGAGGCGGGCGAGCAGCAGCATGCCGGCGCCCTCGGACCAGGAGGTGCCGTCCGCGCCGGCCGCGAACGCCTTGCACCGGCCGTCGGGGGCGAGGCCGCGCTGCCGGCTGAAGCCGACGAAGACCGCCGGCGTGGGCATGACCGTCACGCCGCCGGCGAGGGCCAGCTCGCAGTCGCCGTTGCGCAACGCCTGGGCGGCCAGGTGGATCGCGACGAGGGAGGCCGAGCAGGCGGTGTCGACGGTGACCGCCGGGCCCTCCAGGCCGAGGGTGTACGCGATCCGGCCGGAGATGACGCTGGTGGCGTTGCCGGTGAGCAGGTGTCCCTCGCCGTTCTCGGCGGCGGCCTGCGCGATCACCGCCTCGTAGCCGTGCGAGGCCGCCCCGACGAACACCCCGGTACGGCTGCCGCGCACCGCCGGCAGCGGCAGCCCGGCCCGCTCGAACGCCTCCCAGGAGGTCTCCAGCAGCAGCCGCTGCTGCGGGTCCATGGCCAGGGCCTCGCGGGGGCTGATGCCGAACAGGTCGGCGTCGAAGTCCCCGGCGCCGTAGACGAAGCCGCCCTCGCGGACGTAGCTGGTGCCCGGATGGTCGGGATCGGGGTGGAAGAGCCGGTCGAGGTCCCAGCCCCGGTCGGCGGGGAACGGGCCGATCCCGTCGCGGCCGTCGTGCACGAGCTGCCACAGCGACTCGGGCGAGTCGACCCCGCCCGGGTAGCGGCAGCTCATCGCCACGATGGCGACGGGCTCGGAGTTCCGCGCCTCCAGCTCCCGCAGCCGCCGCCGGGTACGCCGCAGCTCCGAGGTCGTACGCTTCAGGTACTCGACGTACTTCTCGTCCTCGTTGCTCACCGTGGACCCACCCTCACTCGGCTTGCCGATGTTCTTGCGGCTGGCGGTCACGACGTCTCCAGCTCGCGGTCGATCAGGTCGAAGATGTTCTCGGCGGTGGCCGACTCCAGGTCGTCGTCACCGTCCGCGTCGGACTGCCGCTCTGCCAGCCGGTCCAGCAGACCGTGCAGCCGGTCGGTGATCCGGCGGAACTCGGCGTCGGTCGGGTCGAGCCCGGCGAGCGCCGCCTCCAACCGGTCGAGTTCCCGTCCGACGCCCGCCGACCGGTCGACTGCGGTGTCCGCGAGGTCGAACTGCGTCGCCAGGTACGCGGCGAGCGCCGTCGGCGTCGGGTTGTCGAAGACCAGCGTCGCCGGCAGCCGCAGCCCGGTGGCTGCCCCGAGCCGGTTGCGCAGCTCGACCGCGGTGAGCGAGTCGAAGCCGAGTTCGCGGAACGCCTTGGTCGGTTCCACGGCGGCCGAGTCGCCGCGGCCGAGGACCACGGCGACGTGCGACAGCACCAGGTCGCGCAGGGCGCGTTCCCGCCTGTCCACGGGAAGGGCGCGCAGGGTGTCGACGAACGCCTGCCCGCCGGCGGCCTCGGCGGCGACGGCCCGCCGGCTGGCGGGACGGACCAGGGCCGCCAGCAGCGGGTGGACGGGCGCGCCGGACGCCGCCATACCCGTGTTGATCTTCGCCGGCATCAGCACCGCCCGCTCCGACCGCCAGGCCGCGTCGAACAGGGCGAGGGCCTCGTCGTTGCCGAGAGCCACCAGTCCGCTGCGCTCCAGCCGCCGCAGGTCGACGGCGTCGAGATGCCCGGTGATACCGCTGGCCTGCGCCCACAGGCCCCAGATCAGGGAGACCGCCGGCAGGCCGAGGGCCCGCCGGTGTTCGGCGAGGGCGTCGAGGAACGCGTTGCCGGCGGCGTAGTTGCCCTGGCCCGGCCCACCGAACAGGCCGGCGGCGGCGGAGTAGAGCACGAACGCCGTCAGCTCACGGTCGAGCGTGGCCCGGTGCAGGTTCCAGGCCGCGTCGACCTTCGGCCGCAGCACCGCGGCGAGGCGGTCCGGGGTGAGCGACTCGACGGTGGCATCGTCGATGACACCGGCGGTGTGCACGACGGCGCGCAGCGGGTACCGGGCGTCCACCATGGACAGCACGTCGGCGACGGCGTCCGGGTCGGCCAGGTCGGCGGCGACGATCGACACGTCCGCGCCGAGCGCCTTGAGGTCGGCCAGCAGCTCGTCCGCGCCCGCGGCGTCCGGGCCGCGCCGGCTGACCAGCAGCAGGTGCCGGGCGCCGTGCGTGGTGACCAGGTGCCGGCAGAGCAGCGCGCCCAGGGCCCCGGTGGCGCCGGAGACCAGTACCGTGCCGTCGAGGCGCGGCACCTGCGGGATGCTCAGGGTCAGCTTGCCGACGTGTCGGGCCTGGCTGAGGAAGCGGAACGCGTCGGGGGCGCGCCGGACGTCCCAGGTGCGCCGGGGCAGCGGTCGCAGCGCGCCGCTCGCGAACAGCGCCATCAGCTCGTCCAGCATCCGCCTGATCGTGGCCGGGCCGGCCACCATGAGGTCGAAGTCCTGGTAGCTCACGCCGGGGTGGTCGGCCGCGATCCGCCGCGGGTCCCGCTTGTCCGTCTTGCCCATCTCGACGAACCGGCCGCCCGGGGACAGCAGCCGCAGCGACGCGTCCACGAACTCGCCGCTGAGGGCGTTGAGCACCACGTCGACGCCGCGCCCGCCGGTGCGCTCGCGGAACTCGTCGACGAAGTCGAGGGTGCGCGAGGACGCGATGTGCGCGTCGTCGAAGCCGGTGGCGCGCAGCGCCGGCCACTTGCCGGGGCTGGCCGTGCCGTAGACCTCCGCGCCGAGGTGGCGGGCGATCTGCACGGCGGCCATGCCGACGCCGCCGGCGGCCGAGTGCACCAGCACCGACTCCCCGGACTTCAGCCGGCCCAACTCGACCAACCCGTACCAGGCGGTCAGGAAGACCACCGGCATGGCGGCCGCGTCGGCGTACGACCAGCCGTCGGGGATGCGGGTGAGCATGCGGTGGTCCGTGACCGCGACGGAGGAGAACGAGCCGGAGATGATGCCCATGACGCGGTCGCCGGGGGCGAGGCCGGTGACGCCGGGGCCCACCTGGAGCACCACGCCGGCGCCCTCGCTGCCCAGCACCTCCTGGTCGGGGACCATGCCGAGGGCCAGCACCACGTCCCGGAAGTTGAGCCCGGAGGCGCGCATCTCGACGACGACGTGTCCCTCCGGCACCTCGTCCACCCCGGTGGGGACCGGCAGCAGGGCCAGGTTCTCCAGGGTGCCCGTCTCGGTGACGTCGAGCCGCCACGGCGCCTCGTCGCCGGGCAGCGACAACGCCCCGGCGTCCCGGGCCCGGGCGAGCCGGAGCACCAGGACGGCGCCGTCGCGGACCGCGAGCTGCGGCTCGCCGGAGCCGACCGCGGCCGGGATCGCGGCGCGGGAGGAGGCGGCGTCGTCGGTGTCGAGCAGCGTGAACCGGCCGGGATGTTCGGACTGCGCCGATCGGACCAGTCCCCACAGGGCGGCGTTGGCGAGGTCGCGGGGGGCCTCGCCGGGCGCGGCGGCGACCGCGCCCCGGGTGTGCAGGACCAGGCGGGTCTGCTCCAGCCGCGGCTCGGCGAGCCACCCCTGCACCAGCGCCAGGGCGTCCCGGGTCGCGTCGTGCGCGTCCGCGACGGCCCGGGCCGGGTCCGCGTCCGGACCGGTCCGCAGGTCGACCACGACATCCGGTACGTCGCCGCCGCCGTCCAGCACGGCGACCAGCTCCGCCAGGTCGCGGTGACCCACCACGGGGTGCCCGGCGGCAGCCAGCGCGTCGGCCAGGCCGAGGGAGTCGTCGCCGAGCAGCGCCCAGCGCGTCGTGCTGCCGGCGGCCGCGTCGGTCGCCGGGAGCGGCGTCCAGTCCAGGTGGAACAGCGAGGTGCGCCGCAGCGCGGCGGCCTCGTCGGCCCGGCCGGCGGCGACCGGTCGGAAGGTCAGCGACTCCACCGTGAGGACCGGCTGACCGGCCGGGTCGGACAGGGTGACGGCGACCGTGTCCGGGCCGAGCGAGCGGAGCCGCACCCGCAGCCGGGTGGCGCCGTGGGCGTGCAGGGTGACCGAGCGGAAGGCGAACGGCAACCAGCCGGTGCCGACGGCGTCCGCCGGGTCGCCGAGCAGCGCGGAGGGGCCGGTGGCCTGGAGGGCCGCGTCGAACAGGGCCGGATGCAGGCCGAACCGGGACGCCTCGGCGGCCACCACGTCGGGCAACGCCACCTCCGCGTACACCTCGTCGTCGCGGCGCCACACCCGGCGCAGGCCACGGAACGCGGGGCCGAGGCCGAGGCCGCGCTCGGCCGTCTGCGCGTACCAGGCGTCCAGGTCGGCGTCGACCTCGACGGCGTCGGCCGGCGGCCACTCCCCCGCTACGGCCACGGGGGCGGGGAGCTGCGGCAGCAGCAGGCCCTCCGCGTGCCGGGTCCACTCGGCGTCTCCGCCCTCCTCCGGGCGCGAGTGCACGGTGACGCCCCGCTCGCCGGTGGCGCCGGGCGCGCCGAGGCGCACCTGCACCTGGATGGCGCCGGTGGGCGGCAGCACGAGCGGGCTGATCAGGGCCAGGTCGCCCACCTGACCGGCGTCGACCTCGTCGCCCGCGCGGACCACCATGTCGATCAGGCCGGTGCCGGGAACGATCACCGTTCCGCCGACGGCGTGGTCGGCCAACCACGGGTGGGTACGCAGGGACAGCCGCCCGGTGAACACCACCGTCTGGTCGTCGGCGACCGGTACGGCCGCGCTGAGCAGCGGGTGCCCGGCGTCCTGGAGGCCGGCCGAGCTGACGTCCCGCACCCGGTGGGCGGGGGCCTCCAGCCAGTACCGTTCCCGGTCGAAGGCGTACGTGGGCAGGTCGACGGTCGGCGCGGGCGTGAGGACCGTCGTCAGGTCGACCGGCAGGCCGATCGCGTGCGCGGTGGCGAGGTTGGTCAGCAGCCGGGTGGGGTCGTCGTCGCCCCGACGCAGGCTGCCCACCGTGTGCCCGGTGACGCCCGTGTCGTCCAGGATCGCCGTGACCGGCATGGTCAGCACCGGATGCGCGGACACCTCCACGAACGTGGTGTGCCCGGCCTCGATCGCCACCCGCACGGCCGCGTCGAACCGCACCGGGTTGCGCAGGTTCTCGTACCAGTAACCCCCGTCCATCGCCGTCGGGTCGGCCCAGTCGCCGGTGAGGGTGGACACCATCGGGACGTGCCCACGCTGCGGGGCCAGACCGGCCAGATCAGCCAGCATCTGCTCGCGGACCTGCTCCACCGCCGGGGAGTGCGAGGCGTAGTTGAACCGGATCGGCCGGGCCCGGATGCCTTCGGCCCGGAACATCTCCACCAGCTCCGCCACCTGCTGCGGCGGCCCGGAGATCACCACCGTCGCCGGCCCGTTCACCACCCCGACAACCACCTCCGGGTGGTCCGCCAGACGGACCGCAACCTCATCGGCCGACAGGTCCACCGCCGCCATCGCCCCGGTACCCGCAAGACCAGCCAGAGCACGAGCCCGCAGAATCACCGCCCTCGCCGCGTCGTCGAGGGACAGCACACCCGCCACACAGGCCGCCGCGATCTCCCCCTGCGAGTGGCCGATCACCAACTGCGGGACCACCCCCGCCTGCCGCCACACCTCCGCCAGAGAGACACCCACCGCGAACAGAACCGGCTGCAACACCTCCACCCGGTCCAACCACGACTCATCGTCACCGGTCAACACCGACACGACGTCCACGTCCAGATACGGCGCGAACGCCCGCTGACACTCCGCCAGCCGCCCGTCGAACGCCGGACACCGCCCCACCAGACCCGCGGCCATCCGCACCGCCTGCCCGCCCTGACCGGGGAACACGAACACCACCCCGGGCCCGTGCCCGGTGGCGGTACCCGTCACCACGTTCCCCGCCGGGGACCCCGCGGCCAGCGCATCCAGCCCGGACAGCAGTTCGCCGGCGCTCCCGCCGACCACCGCGGCCCGGTGCTCGAAGGTCGACCGCGTCGTGGCCAGCGACCAGCCGACCGCCACCGGTGCCAGCCCCTCGTGCTCGCGCACATGTTGCGCCAGCCGCGCCGCCTGGCCCGCCAGGGCCGCCTTCGACCGCGCCGACACCGGCCACACCGCCACAGCCGAATCCACCAGACCGGGGCCGCGGTGCACGCCGTCGTCGGCCGCGGAGTCCGCGCCGTCGGCCGGGGGCAGATCGCCGGCCTGCTCGATGATCATGTGCGCGTTCGTGCCGGAGACGCCGAACGACGACACCGCGGCCCGGCGCGGCCGGTCCACCACCGGCCACGGCCGGGGCTCGGTCGCCAACTCCACCGCGCCCGCCGTCCAGTCGATGTGCGGCGACGGGGCGTCCACGTGCAGCGTGGCCGGGACGACGCCTTCCCGCATGGCGAGGACCATCTTGATGACGCCGGCGACGCCGGCGGCGGCCTGGGTGTGCCCGATGTTCGACTTGACCGACCCCAGCAGCAGCGGCACGTCCCGGTCCTGCCCGTACGTCGCCAGCAGCGCCTGCGCCTCGATCGGGTCACCGAGCGTCGTGCCGGTGCCGTGCGCCTCCATCACGTCCACATCACGCACGGACAGCCCCGCCGATGCCAGGGCCTGCCGGATCACCCGCTGCTGCGAAGGGCCGTTCGGTGCCGTGAGTCCGTTCGACGCCCCGTCCTGGTTCACCGCGGAGCCACGCACCACCGCCAGCACCGCGTGGCCGTTGCGCCGCGCGTCGGAGAGCCGTTCGAGGAGCAGCATGCCCGCGCCCTCGCCCCAGCCGGTGCCGTCGGCCGCCGCCGCGAACGCCTTGACCCGCCCGTCGGCGGCCATCCCGCGCTGCCGGGAGAACTCCACGAACAGGCCGGGCGTCGCCATCACCGTGGCCCCACCCGTCAGGGCGAGATCGCACTCGCCCCGACGCAGCGCCTGCACCGCCAGGTGCATCGCGACGAGGGACGACGAACACGCCGTGTCCACCGACACCGCAGGCCCCTCCAACCCCAACGCGTACGCCACCCGACCCGACACCACGCTCGCGGCGTTCCCGGTCCCGCCGAACCCCTCCACCTGGTCGCCGGCCACCACCAACAGGGACCTATAGTCCTGGCCGTTGGTGCCCACGAACACCCCTGTTCGCGAACCCCGCAACGACCCCGGAACAACCCCTGCCCGCTCGATCGCCTCCCACGACGTCTCCAGCACCAACCGCTGCTGCGGGTCCATCGCCAGCGCCTCACGCGGGCTGATCCCGAAGAAACCCGGATCGAAGTCCGCCGCGTCGTACACGAAGGCGCCCTTGTCCGTGTACGTGGTGCCGGGCTTCTCCGGGTCGGGGTCGACGAGGCGATCGAGGTCCCAGCCGCGGTCGGTGGGGAACTCGCCGACGGTGTCGACGCCGTCGGCGACGAGCCGCCACAGGTGCTCCGGGTCGGTCACGCCGCCCGGGAAGCGGCAGGCCATCGCCACGATGGCCACCGGCTCGTCGCCGTCCACGGTGGACGGGGCGACGGTCTCGGCGGGTGCTCCGGTGTCGCCGAGCAGTCCGGCGAGCAGGAAGCGGGCCACCACCACCGGGGTGGGGTGGTCGAAGACCAGGGTGACGGGCAGCGGCTGCCCGATCGCGGCGACGAGCCGGTTGCGCAGTTCGACCGCGGTCAGCGAGTCGAAGCCGAGGTCCCGGAACGCGGTGGTGGCCGGGATCGCGGCGGCCTCGTCGTGGCCGAGCACGTCGGCGGCGAGTTCCCGGACCAGGTCGGCAAGGGTCTCCTCCCGCCGGGCCGGGGGCAGTTCGGCGAGCCGGCGGCGCAGCGTCGCCGCGACGCCGTCGTCGCCGTCGCCGTCGGGCGGCGCCCCGCCGTCGAGGGCGGCCTTCGCCTCCGGTACGCCCTCCAGCAGCGGCCGGCGCCGGGCGGAGGCGAACGCGGGGGCGAACCGGGACCAGTCGACGTCGACGACGGTGAGGGTGACGTCGTCGTGCTCGAGGGCCTGTTGGAGGGCGCCCATCGCGACGGCCGGGTCCATCGGTGGCACGCCCCGGCTGCGCAGGTTCCGGTCGGAGTCGGCGGTGTGCATGCCGCCCTCACCCCAGGAACCCCAGGCGATGGCGGTGCCGGCCAGCCCGTCGGCGCGCCGCTGCTGCACGAGCGCGTCGAGGTACGCGTTGCCGGCGGCGTACCCGGCCTGACCCGCGCTGCCCCAGGTGGCGGCGATGGACGAGTAGACGACGAACGCGTCGAGCTCCTGGCCGGCGAGGAGGTCGTGCAGGTGCGCGGCGCCGGCCGCCTTGCCGGCCGTCACGTCGGTCAGCTCGGTGGGGGTGACCGCCATGAGCGGGGTGGTCTGGGCGACGCCGGCCGTGTGCACGACGGCGCGTACCGGTGGACCGTCGGCCTGGACCCGGTCGAGCAGGGCGGCGAGGGCGGCCCGGTCGGCGATGTCGCAGGCGGCGACGGTGACCCGGGTGCCGAGGTCGCGCAGCTCGGCCGCCAGCTCGGCGGCACCGGGGGCGTCGGGGCCACGCCGGCTGACCAGCACGATGTGTTCGGCGCCGGCCGTGGCGAGCCAGCGGGCGGCGCGGGCACCGAGGCCGCCGGTGCCGCCGGTGACCAGCGCGGTTCCGGCGGTGGTGAAGCGCCGCACCGGGGGGCGGTCGCCGAGTTCGGCGCGGACCAGGCGGCGGACGAAGACGCCGGAGGCGCGTACCGCGAGCTGGTCCTCGCCGGTCGGTCCGGCGAGGATCGCGGCGAGTCGGCCGGCGGTACGGCCGTCGAGGCCGGACGGCAGGTCGACCAGTCCGCCCCAGCGGTGGGGCGCCTCGACGCCGATCACCCGGCCGAGGCCCCAGATCGTCCCCTGCCCGGGATCGGTGAGCCGGTCGTACGAGGCGACGGTGACCGCCCCCCGGGTGATCAGCCACAGCGGCGCGTCGAGTTCGGCGTCGCCGAGCGCCTGCACCAGGGCGACGGTGGTGGCCAGACCGGGCAGAACGACGCCCTCGCCGGCCTGCGGTTCCCAGGCGAGCAGAGAGACCACCCCGGCGAGATCGGCGCCGGCCAGGGACGCGGCGAGCCCGGCCCGATCGGCGCCGGGTTCGACGGTCAGCGGCAGCAGCTCGGCGCCGGCGTCGGTCAGCGCGGCCCGGAGGGTCCGCACGGCCGGGTCGTCGTCGAGCCCGGCGGGCAGCGCCAGCAGCCAGGTGCCGTCGAGGCGGGCGGCGGCGGGCTCGGGGGTCACCTGCCAGTCGGCCCGGTACCGCCAGCCGTCGAGGAGGGAGTGTTCCTGCCGCTGGCGTCGCCAGCCGGCGAGGACGGGCAGCAGGGTGCGCAGCGACTCGATGGCCTCGGCGTCGTCGACGGCGAGGGTGCCGCGCAGGGCGTCCAGGTCGGCGCGCTCGACGGCGTCCCAGAAACGGTGGTCGAGCAGGCCGGCGCCGGCGGCCTGAGGGACGGGCTCCTCGTCCGGCACCCAGTAGTGCTGTCGTTGGAACGGGTAGGTGGGCAGGTCGACCAGGCGTCCGGGCCGGCCGGCGAACGCGGGCCGCCAGTCCACCGGCGTGCCACCGGCGTACACCTCCGCCAGCGCACGGTGGAACCGACCCAGACCACCCTCACCACGACGCAGACTCCCCGTCACGACCACCGCCGCCGGATCGGCAGCAGCCACCTCGACGGACTCCTGCACCGCCATCGTCAACACAGGATGCGCACTGACCTCCACGATCGTGGAGTAACCCGCCGCAACGAGACTGCGCACCGCCTCGTCGAAACGCACCGTCTGCCGCAGATTGCGATACCAGTAGTCCGCATCCAGGCCAGCGGTGTCCAACCAGTCACCCACCACCGTCGACCGGAACCGCACCTCACTCGTACGCGGCCGCAACCCCGCCAACGACTCCAGCAACTGCTCACGCAGCGGCTCGACGTGCGCCGAATGCGACGCGTAATCCACCGGAACACGACGGACGCGGACTTCACGGGACTCGTAGTGGGCGACCAACTCGTCGAGGGCGGCGCTGTCGCCGGACACGACGACGGACGTCGGCCCGTTGACAGCAGCCAACGCCACCCGCCCGTCCCACCGGGCGATCGTCGCGGTGACCTCCTCGGCAGTCGTCGCCACCGACACCAT
>NZ_JBFAVI010000201.1:0-11995 GCF_040679695.1 Micromonospora sp. NPDC052213 | reverse complement strand
GGCCCCGGCCCGGGCGCGGGGGCGTTCCCCCCGGGCTTACGGGGGTCCGGTCCCACCCGCAATTCCCGGGTTACCGGGGGCCCCGGGCCCGTTCTGGGCCGGGGCACGCGGGGAGGTGCCCGGGGATCAGTGGTGCCCCCGACCGCCGGGGCGAACCCGGGGGCTTTCCGGAGTATTGACAGATCACTTTGGGCGCACTGAGGATTGGCGCAGTCCACCGACCGTCACCGGAGCAGCCTCCCGTCTATCAGCCCGACGACGTTTCCGCAGCTCGGCGATGCGGCCAGCGTCGGTCCGCCGCAACCGGACAGCACCACCACCTTCCTTCCACCGTGTCGTGGCGCCGCAGGCGTGGCGCGCGACCGACGGGGCGGAGCCGCGTACCCCGGGCGGGCCCCTCGGCCATCTCGTTCGGTCACCCGTGCCGACGAACAGAAGGGTCGACAGATGCGTGATCCCCTAGGTCCCCGGTGGCGACGCCGCCTTCCCCTTCCCGCCGTGTTGGCCGGGGCCGTGGCCGTGGTGCTGCTGGTCAGCCCGGCCTCGGCCACCGCGCCGTCCGCCGCCCCCGCCGTCGACCTGGTCCGGGTCGGCGACGAGGAGGCGAACGTCGTCGAGGTGCTGCTCGCCGGCACCGCACAGCTGGACGCCCTCGTCGCCACCGGCGTCGACCTCGACCACCACGTCGCCCACACCGAGAACGGCGTCGTCGCGCACGCGGTCGTCACGGCCGGCGAGGCGGCGGCGCTGACCGGGGCCGGCTTCACGCTCGGCAGGGTGCTGCACCGGCCCGCCGATGCCCGGGAGCGGGTGGCGGAACGCGAGGCGACCATCGCCGGCCACGTGGCCGAGAACCGGCAGTTCGCCGCCGCCGCGGCCGACCCGACCGCCCCGGACGCCTCCGACGTCAAGATCATCCGGGCGGACTGGTACACCTCCGGGACCAGCCAGATCCTCTCCGTCGAGGCGAAGTGGGCGCAGGGCCAGACGGCCGCGACCCCCCTCACCGTCGAGCGGGACAGCGGCCCCGGCACCGAGTTCGGCTCCGGCGGGACGCAGACCATCTCCCGGTTCGTCGACGCCGGCGTCTACCTGTACCACCGGGGCGCCGCCACGGTGACCAGCCGCCCCGACCGCATCCGGATCACCAGCCCGACCGGTGACGTGGCCGTCGCGCAGGTGCGGGAGTGGCTGCCCACCCCGGGCACCGGCCCCGAGGGCCCGGGCTACCAGAAGGACTTCGTCACCAGCTATCTGACGCCCACCGAGCTGTACGCGCGGATCCACCAGCTGGCCGCCGAGTTCCCACGGCTCGCCGAGGTCGTGGAGCTGCCCTACAAGACCAACGGCTACCGGCGGCACGCGCAGGCGGTGCTCGGCGCCGCCACCGCCAGCCGCGTCGCGGTGGACTCCCTCGCCTGGGGCCACGAGGGCGGCAACGCCATCTCCGTGGAGCTCGCCGACCCGGGCGCGGCGAACACGCCGCTGTCGGTGACCGTCACCGGCTCCGCGGTACGGGTCACCCTGGGCACCGACGGCGCGGGCGCGGTGACCAGCACCGCCGCCCAGGTCGTCGCGGCGCTCAACGCCGGTGCCGGGGCGCTGCTGCGGGCGTACACCTATCGGGGCAGCCCGGGCACCGGCGTGGTCGCGCCGGCGCCTCGGACCCCGCTCAGCGACGGCCTCAGCGCGCCCGCCAGCGTCTCCCGCGACCCGCACCCCGTGTACGCGATCCGGATCGGCAAGCACCGCGACGGCTCGAAGCTCGGCGTGCTCGCCTACGCCCAGGAGCACGCCCGCGAGTGGGTGCCGCCGCTGGTCACCGTCGAGACCGCCGAACGGCTGCTGCGCAACTACGCCCACGACGGCCAGACCAAGCAGCTGCTGGACAACCTCGACATCTGGATCGCCCCGTCGGTCAACCCCGACGGCGGGCACTACTCGTTCTACGACTTCAACTCCCAGCGCAAGAACATGACCAACCACTGCCCGTCGACCGGGGCCGCCGACTTCCTGGCCCGCAACTCGTGGGGCGTGGACAACAACCGCAACTACACCGAGTACAGCCTCTTCGACGGCTACTCCGGCGCGTCGTCGAGCTGCACCAGCGGCACCTATGCCGGCCCGAGCGAGCTGTCCGAGCCGGAGAACCGCAACGTCGACTGGCTGGCCGCCCGCCCGAACATCAGGTTCTCGATGAACCTGCACTCGTCGGGCAACTACTTCATGTGGTCGCCGGGGGCGTACGCGCTGCCCGACCGGGTCTCCGCGCCGCGGCCGACCCTGGCCGAGGAGTCGGCTTTCTGGGGCGCGTCGTCGCGGATCCTGGCCGCCATCAAGCGGCACCGCAACATGGCGGTCACCCCGGCGCGCACCGGCCCGATCTCCGACGTGCTCTACTCGGCGGCCGGCAACTCCGGGGACATGCTCTGGTACAAGTACGGCATCTACGCCTGGAACTTCGAGGTCGGCACCTCGTTCCAGCCGGAGTGGGACGAGGCGCACGACGAGACCATGGAGTTCGCCAACGGCCTCGTCGAGCTGATGCGGGTGGCCCGTGACTTCGCCAAGGACAACAGCCGGCCGCGCAGCACGCTGGCGGTCGCGCCGAGTTCGACGCCGGGCATGGTGACCGTGACGTTCTCCACGAGCGAGCCGGCGGCCGTCTTCTACACCCTTGACCGGGCCGCCCCGACGTACGCGTCGACCCTCTACGGCTCCGCCGGCGTCCGCGAGGGCGGGGAGACGCTGACCGTCCCGGCGGGCACCACGGTCCACTGGTTCTCGGTGGACTCGGCGGGCAACGTCGAGAACAACTACCGCCCCGACGGCAACGGCAGGAACTACCGCCAGGGCACCGCCGTGCTGCCGGCCGGCTGACGGACCTCCGACCGTACCGACGGCCCGGCGGGCCCTTGCCGTGGAGCTGGAACGGCGCGAACCACCTCGGGTGGTCCGCGCCGTTCCGGCCCTGCCGGCCACCGGTCAGGCGATCGGCAGGTTGTGGAAGGTGAGCAGCCCACTGCCCGTCGCGTTGACGATCCACGGGCCGGCGCGCAGGTGGCTCAGGTAACTCACCCCGGTCGCCCCGTCGGCCGGCGCGGAGAGCCTCAGCACCAGTCGACCGCCCGCCCGGTATTCGACGCCGGTGACCGTCGCCGTGCTGCCGTTGACCCGGAAGTCGGCCGCGGCACCAGGATCGACAACCAGCGGGTCGTCGCTGCGCAGCTGCACCGTCACCTCGGTGCGCTCGGCGTTGGAGAAGGTCGCGCTGCGCGGGTTGGGAGGTGCCACTCCGGCACTCGGCCCGTGATACAGGTCGCGGGCCACCACGGCGAACGTGTGGTCGCCCATCTCCCGGTAGCCCTGTTCCCAGGCGTAGTGGCATCCGTCGTGGCCGGACAGGCCGTTCGTGGACAGCAGGGTGACGCCGAGGGTGTCACCCATCTGCCGCTGCGCCTCCCGCAGCGCTCCGGTGGTGCTGTTGCCGCAGGGGGAGGTGCGGACCTGGTAGACGAAGTACCGGGCGCCGTCGCCGGCGCGGGTGCCGATCTCGCTGCGCCAGTCGGTGAGCAGCGCGGTGAACCCGGAGATGTGGACGGCGGCGTTGTCGTTGTCGGACTCGCCCTGATACCAGAGGAGACCGCGCACGTCGGCCCGGACTCCGGCGGCGACGAGTCGTTGCCGCAGCCGTCCGTAGTTGGTGCCGATGGCGTCGGGGTCGGCGTCGTCGCGCTGGAAGAACGAGATGGGTCGGCCGCCGTGGCCACCGTTGACGAGGGCGACCGGGACGCCGTAGGTGTCGACGATCCGGCGGGCCATGCGAATGCCCCACTGGCCGACGGAACCGGGCTGGTTGGTGACCTCGCTGGCGGCGTAGTTCCAGCTGCGTTCCGCCGCGGACAGCACCGGGTCCGCGGTGGGCGAGCCGTAGCTGCGGATGAACGGCGACTCCTCGCCGGCGGACGAACCCCGGTACACGGCGGAGACGGCGTTGGACTGGCCCTGGATGACGTAGACGTCCCCGGCCAGGACGCCCTCCCACAGGCCGGCCCGGCGGGTGACGCCGGCGCCGAGCGCGCGCAGCTCGAACCGGTACTCGCGTAGCGCGGCGTCGATGCGGGGGCTGAAGGAGAAGTCGCGCCGGTCGGTGACCGCCGTGAGGTAGGTCCACTCGTCCTCGCCGCTCGTCACCCTCAGCTGCACCGCCTTGACCCGCGGATCGGTGACCGTCCCGGAGACGGGCACCGTTGCCGCGTTCGAGGCGTCCCGTGGGTACAACTGGCGGTCCTGCGGGTGCTGGTCGAGGGTGAGC
This sequence comes from Micromonospora sp. NPDC052213, assembly GCF_040679695.1. NCBI lineage: Bacteria > Bacillati > Actinomycetota > Actinomycetes > Micromonosporales > Micromonosporaceae > Micromonospora > Micromonospora sp. NPDC052213. The sequence continues at coordinate 7,680 of NZ_JBFAVI010000201.1, read as the reverse complement.
ACGGAAGGCCGGGCGTACACGGTGAGCCGGCGCTGCGTGAAGGTGCCCGCGTTCCCCGCGAAGGTCCAGTCCGGGTGCCCGCTGGGCGCGGGGCCGATGCCGAGCGAGAGTGGCGCCCCGGAGGAGGTGAAGGTGTTGACCGCGAGCACCGTGCGGGGCGTCACGGACGACGGGCGGGTGGCGCCGACCTGGTGCACCTGGAACGACCCGTACCCGCCGGACGGGTTGACGGTGTCGTCGGCGTCGTAGACGCTCGGCGAGGCGCCGGCGATCTGGCGGGACCCTCCGCTGCTGTAGGTGTGGGGCCACATCTCCACGTGACCGGCCAGGTCGGTGCCGGTGGTGACGCCCGGGACGTTCGACGCGACCTCCAGGTCGCTGACCCGCTGCCGGATGATCTCCCCGGCGTGGGTCGGCAGGCCGAGCCGGCCGGCGTCGGTGGTGAACGGCGCCATCGCCGTCCACACCCACTGCGGGCCCGCCGGAGTAGCCAGCTCCAGGCAGTATCCGACCCGGTCGAAGCCGGCGGCCACCTCGGCGGTGCGGTCGAAGGCGTACGGCGGAGTCTGGTTCAACCAGCTGGCCCGTTCGGGCAGGTCGAGCGCGAGGACGGGAGTGAAGTCGGCCATGCCGTCGACGTTGGCGGCGCACGAGGTGCCGTCGACCGGCCTGGAGCTGACAGGATCGGGTGCGGCGCCGGCGGCAGGCGGCTGCCCGACCACCACTGCGACGGTGGACAGGAGGAGCCCTACGGCGGCGATCGCGGCACGGCGTGTGTCGCGTGTCCGCCGGGAACGGGGTGGACGGGGCATGACTCGGACCTCCAGCAGGTCGGGTAGGTCGGGTCCGCCGGATCGGCGTGGGTTATGCCTAGCTATCGATATTCATCGGCCGCAATGCGCATGCGATGAGCGGTGGGATCGCCGCGGCGGGAGCGCATGTCACGGCGATGAACGGGTGACCGGTTGCGGGTGTCGCCGCCTCGCCTCGGCCAGACGCGAGACGACGACGGCGGGCATCGGAAACCACCGTCAGGACCACTGCTTGCTCCGCCGCCTTCGATCAGTCCGGCAGCAGCGGCATCTCCAGCCCCCGCTCGCGGCCCAGCAGCGCCGCCCGGGTGAGCGCCGCCGACCCGAACCGGTCGCGCACCGCGTCCACCGCCGCGTCCAGGTCCGCCCCCGGGTCGCGGTCGAACGGCAGCGGCGGCTGAACGGGGGAGTCGTCCAGGTTGCCCACCGACACGCCGATCAGCGTCACGCCGCGCCGCTCGATCTCCGGCAGCGCCACCCGCAGCAGCGCCCGCGCCGCGCCGAGCAGCGGCGTCGTGTCGGCGGTCGCCTTGGCCACCGTGTGCGAGCGGGTCGCGCGGGTGTAGTCGCCGAACCGCAGCCGCAGCGTCACCGTCCGCCCCGCCCGCGCCGCCGCCCGCATCCGCCGGGCCACCCGGTCGACCAGGCCGGCGAGAATCGCCTCCAACTCGGCGGGGGAGTGCGGGACGGGACCCAGGGCGTGCTGCGCGCCCATCGACCCACGCCGGCGGCCGACCTGTACCGGCCGGGGGTCGCGGTTGTGTGCCAGGGCGTGCAGGTGCCGGCCGGCCCCCGCGCCGAGCAGCGAGACCAGCGTCGCCTCGCCGAGACGGGCGACCTGCCCGACGGTGCGGATGCCCCGCTCGCGCAGCTTCCCCGCGGTCACCGGCCCGACACCCCACAGCCGCTCCACCGGCAGCGGGTGCAGGAAGGCCAGCTCCTCGTCCGGCGGCACGACCAGCAGGCCGTCGGGCTTCGCGACGCCGCTGGCCACCTTGGCGAGGAACTTCGTCCGGGCCACGCCGACGGTGATCGGCAGGCCGACCCGCGCGCGCACCTCCCGGCGCAGCCGGGCGGCGATGTCGGCGGGCGGCCCGACCAACCGCCGCAGGCCGCCGACGTCGAGGAACGCCTCGTCGATGGAGAGGCCCTCGACGACCGGGGTGGTCTGCCGGAAGATCTCGAACACGGCGCGGCTGGCCGCCGTGTAGGCCGCCATCCTCGGCGGCACGACGACGGCCTCCGGGCAGAGCCGGCGGGCCTGCCGGCCGCCCATCGCGCTGCGTACGCCCCGGGCCTTCGCCTCGTAGCTGCACGCCAGGACCACGCCGCCGCCGACGATCACCGGCCGGCCCCGCAGGCGCGGGTCGTCGCGCTGCTCGACCGACGCGTAGAACGCGTCCAGGTCGGCGTGCAGGATGCGGGCCTCGCGCGACACGAACACATGTTCGCACGGGGCGGGTCGACATCGGCGCTGACCTGCCCGGACAGCGTCGGGCCGTCACCGCCGCGACGGGGAGGCCGAGCGGGGCGCGCCCGCCGTACGCCTTGCGACTCCTCACTCCGCGAGCGTTGGCGCTCGCCTCCCGGTCCCATTCGTCACCGGCGGCACGGCTTGGCCGGTTCCTCGATACGGGCGCCTGGATCCCGACCGCCGGTATCTCGGGCTGACCGCATGTCCGGGCCGGCGGAGCACCCCCACCTTCCCGGGTCGACGCCAACCGGCCTGTCCAGTCGCGGTTGGCGGCGTGGTCCCCCGACCGGTCCGGGCACGAGTCGTCGCGCCGTGCCGTGCCCTGGCTGCCGCGGCGGTCTGGACGGCCAGGGTGTTGGCCGTCACGATGATGGCGATGCCGAGCCACTCGTGGGGTTTCAGGACCTGGCCGAGGAGGACGAGGCCGGCGAGCGCGGCCAGTACCGGGTGGACGCTCATGAACACGCCGAAGAAGCGGGCCGGCACGGTACGCAGCGCGACCAGGTCGGCGGCGTAGGGCACCACCGAGCTGAGGATGCCCGCACCGACGGCGTAGAGGATCGCGGTGCCGGCCAGTCGTCCCTGCGCGAGCAGGGTGGCCGCGACCGGCAGGTAGAGCAGCGCGGACACCAGGGTCGCCGCCGCCGGTGCCTGCAACCCCGGCAGGCGGGCCCCAACGAGCCGGTTGAGCAGGATGTACGCCGCCCAGCACGCCGCCGCGAGCAGGCCGAGCCCCACTCCGAGGTGGTCGCTGGCCGGGCCCGGTAGGACCAGGACGTACACGCCGACGCAGGCGCCCGCCGCGCAGAGCAGGTCGAGCCGGGTTCGGGAACCGGCCAGGGCGACGGCGAGCGGGCCGAGGAACTCCAGGGTGACGGCCATGCCGAGCCCGATCCGGTCGATCGCGGTGTAGAGGCTGAGGTTCATCGTGGCGAAGACCAGCCCGAGCAGCAGGGTCGGCCACCACTGGGCCCAGGTGAAGCGACGCAGGTTCGGGCGTACGGCCGGCAGCAGCACCGACGCCGCGACGAACTGCCGCACGGCGACGACCCCGGCGGGCCCGAGGGCGGCGAACGCGTGCGCCCCCACGGCCGCCCCGACCTGGCTGCTCGCCGCGCTTGCGGTCATCGTGACGATCCCGCGCAGCAGCGGCCCACGGCCGTCGCCGGTCGGTTGGCGGGGGGCCTGAGCAGCAACGTCACCTGCCGTCTTCACGGTCATGACGGCAGTGTCGACCCGCTCCGACCGATACCAGAAATGCACCAGCCGCCAGAGTTATACGCTCGGCGTATGGATGTGCAGCTGCGTCAGCTCCGCACGCTCGTCGCGGTGGTCGACGCCGGAACCTTCACCGACGCGGCGGCTGTCCTGGGGGTCTCCCAAGCGGCGGTCTCGCGTTCCGTCAGCGCTCTCGAGGCGACGCTCGGCGCTCGCCTGCTCCAGCGAACGACCCGGCACGTCTCGCTCACCGGCACCGGCACCCGCGTCGTCGCCGCCGCGCGTCGGGTGCTCGACGAGGTCGCCCACCTGCGACGGATCGTCGAGGAATCCCGCACCGAGCTGCGGGTCGGCTACGCCTGGGCGGCGCTGGGCAAACACACCAGACGACTGCAGAAGACCTGGGCCGCCGCCCACCCCCAGGTGCCGCTGGTGTTCGTCCAGTCCAACACCCCGACCGCCGGGCTCAGCGAGGGCACCGCCGACGTCGCCGTGATCCGCCGGCACCTGGCCGATCCCCGCTTCGACACCGCACTGCTCGGCGTGGAGACCCGCTACGCCGCCGTGGCCACCGACAACCCGCTGGCCCGGCGACGATCGGTACGCACCGCCGACCTGGCCAGATACCCCGTCGCCATCGACAGTCGAACCGGCACCACCACACCCGCCCTGTTCCAGCCGGGCGCCGAACCCGCGACCATCCGCACCACCCACGGCGTCGACGAGTGGCTCACCCTCATCGCCGCCGGCCAGGCGGTCGGCATCACCTCCGAGGCCACCGCCAACCAGAACCCCCGGCCCGGGGTGGCGTACCGCGCCGTCCGCGACGCCCAGCCGATACCGGTCTGGCTGGCCTGGTGGAAGGACGACCCACCCGCCCACCTCACCGAACTCGTCAACCTGGCCTGCGAAACCTACCGGACGGTCCCACCCCGGCAGGGCCGCCCCGCGTAGTGGCGGGCGCCGCCCAGGCCGAACATCCCGAGCCCGCGCCCGCCAATCCCACTACCGGCGAAGACCCGACCACCACGTCAACCGACGGGGCGAGTGACGTGGAGGCGTGCGGAGCTGTCAGGCGACGCGCGGGGCAGCGACGATCGGGAGCAGGCTGCGGGAGGCGGGCCGCTCGATCTCGCCGGTCTGCTCCACGGCCGAGGCGGCACGGGGGCGGGCCGGTGCGGCGCCCTGCGCGGGCCCGTCCGGGGCGGGGGCGGTGATGTCGGTGAGCAGCGACAGCAGCCTCGGCAGGTCGGCGGCGGCCAGCCGGAAGGAGCCCCGGCACACCGTGCCCGACCACAGGGACAGCACCACGGCGCCCCGCTCGGGATGCCAGCTCACCCGCATCGTCCGGTCGCTGCCGCGCAAATCGGTGAACAGGTCACCGAAGCTCGGCATCGGTAGAACCTCTCCCATCCGCCAATCATGCCCGACGATCGACAGGCGGCAAAGGCCGTCGGGGCCGCCTACAAGTCGTCGAAGGGGCGGGCGTAGGTGAACTCGCCCCGGATCGACGGCCGCCAGGCGCTCATCGGACGCGCCATGAAGTACTGCGGCCCCCACGGCTGCGGCGGGGTGACGCCGAGGTCGACGGCCGGGCCGAACCCGAAGCGGGGGTAGTAGCCGGGGTGGCCGAGGAGCACCACCAGCGGCTCGTCGAGCGCGTCGGCCGCGCCGAGCACCGCGTGCATCAGCGCGGAGCCGACCCCGCGCCGCTGCCAGGCCGGCAGCACGCCGAGCGGCCCCAGCCCCAGCGCGACCGGCTCGCCGGCCACCCGGCCCCGGGTGCACACCACGTGCCCCACGACCTGCCCGTCGTCGTCGGTCGCGACGAGGGAGAAGGCGGGCAGCCACCCGGCGTCCGCCCGCAGCGCGTCCACCAGCCCGGCCTCCACCGGTACGGCGTCCGGCTTGTCGGGATCGGCGAAGGCGGCGAGGTGCACCGCCCGGACGGCGTCGATGTCGGCGGGGGCCTCGCGTCTGATCAGCACCGTGCCACGATAGGCGGGGCGGGCCTCCCGGCGCCCCCGATTTATCGGCGCCGACCGTTCAGTCCGCGCGCCGCCGGCGGGAGTGGCGCACGAGCTGTGCCAGCGCCACCAGCGGCAGCACCCCGACGGGGTACCAGGCGAGGTCGACCGGGTCGAACCGGACGCCGAGCACGAGCCGGGCCACCAGGCTGCGCGCCGACAGCGCCGCCGGGATGCCGGTCAGCTGCGACACCTCGACCGCCCAGCAGAAGGCGACCGCCGCCGCGCCCGCCGACAGCGGCGCCGTGCGCGGCCGGAGGAACAGCACCCCGGCCCAGACCATGGACCCGTACAGGGCGGTGCCGGAGTGCTGTTCGAGGCCGCCGCCGGCCGTCGCGCGGATGACGAGGGCGACCGCGAGGAACACGGCCGCCGCCGCGAGCATCAGGATCCGGCACCGCCGAGGAGTGATCGACATTCCGGCGATGCTAGGCCGTGTCTCACCGGAGACCTCGTCCCGAGCCAGGAGCGCAACGCGGCGACGAGGTGGATCTGGTCCGCCGGCCGCCGCCGCGCCGGGGCTGGGCGCTTGCCGTTCGCCTGGATTCCGAGATCTTGACCGGTTGAGCCGGGTCGGCGGTCATCTTTCACGGGGATCAAATCGATCAACATCTTGACGGGTGGGGCGGGATGTGACGTAGTTGATCGAGCGGATCGGATCGATATCGGCCGGCCCGCTACGGTCTGTGACGTCTAGGAGGCTTGTCCGTGTCTTTGTCTCGCCGTCAGTTCCTGTCCCGCTCGGCCGGAGCCGGTCTCGCCGTGGCCGTGGCCGGTTCGGTCGACGCCCTGTTCACCGCGGCACCCGCGCTGGGGGTGTCCGGCCCGGAGGTCGGGTACGGTCCGCTCGTGCCCGACCCGGCGGGCATGCTCGACCTGCCGGTGGGCTTCCGCTACACGGTGCTGTCGCGCGAAGGCACCGTCCGGCCGGACGGTGGTATCGTGCCGAGCCGGTTCGACGGTATGGGTTCCTTCGCCGACGAGGCGCGTGGCACTCGCCTGGTGCGCAACCATGAGTGCTCCCCGACCGCGAAGATCAAGGTGGTGGCTCCGCCGGAGCGTACGTACGACCCGGCCGCCGGGGGCGGGACCAGCACGCTCGCCGTCGACGCGTCGAACCGCGCCGTCTCCGAGCACGTCAGCCTGGGCGGCACGGCCATCAACTGTTCCGGCGGCCGGACGCCGTGGCACACCTGGCTGACCTGTGAGGAGACCGAGGACAAGGCGGGTGTCCGCGGGTACACGAAGGACCACGGGTTCATCTTCGAGGTCGACCCGTACGACGATGCCCGCAACACCGATCCGACACCGCTGACCGCGATGGGCCGGTTCCAGCACGAGGCGGTGGCGGTCGACCCGCACACCGGCATCGTCTACGAGACCGAGGACGCGTTCGTGGCGCCGCTGGGCAGCTTCTATCGCTTCCTGCCGAACCGGCCGCTCGGCGGTCACGGGAGCCTGCGGGCAGGCGGCCTGCTGCAGGCTCTGCACGTCCCGGACCTGCCGGACCTGTCGGTGGTGACCGAGGCGGGCACCTCCTTCTCCGGCGTCGAGTGGCTTGACGTGCCGGACCCGCTGGCGACGACGGAGTCGGTCCGTGCCCAGGACTACGGCAAGCCGATCACCGGTGGGTACAAGATCGAGGGCGCCTGGTGGGGGGAGAAGGACGGCTGCGCCTACTTCGTCTCGTCGTTCGCCCGGCGTGAGCTGGGCTCGGCCCGCGACCACGACGGCCAGGTCTGGCGGTACGACCCCCGAGCCAACACGTTGCGCCTGGAGACCATCTTCACCCGTCCGACGCCGGCGCCGCAGAACCCGGAGTTCGACGCCCCGGACAACATCTGCATGTCGCCGTACGGGGGCCTGATGATGTGCGAGGACGGGATCGGGGACCAGCACATCCTTGGTACGACCGCCGACGGCGAGGTGTTCGTCTTCGCACGTAACCGGGTCAACGTCGGCACCGCCGGGGACCCGGAGTACGGCGAGTTCGCCGGCGCGACGTTCTCCGCCGACGGCCGGACCATGTTCTTCAACGTCTACAACCCGGGCATCACGTACGCCGTCACCGGCCCGTGGAACCGCCGCCAGGGCTGACCACGCAGCCGCCCTGCGGGGCTCCCCGGTCCACAACGACCGGGGAGCCCCG
>NZ_JBFAVI010000200.1:0-12041 GCF_040679695.1 Micromonospora sp. NPDC052213 | reverse complement strand
TGGGCGCGTAGGGGGCGTTCGTCGTCCCCCGGGGGCCCGGTTGACGGGCCCCCGGGGGGGCTCACTCGCCGTCGAACCGATCAGCGATGTCGGCCTCGGGCACGTCCTCAGGGTCGGCGACCCAGGCCGAGAAGACCGGCACCCCGTCCCACGGGCCGGCCGCGCCGCCGCCGACCCGACCGTCGGTGGCGACCGCCACCACGGCGTACGGATGGCCGAAGCGCAGCTCGGCGATCCGGACGACCCCCTGCGGCGGCAGGCAGTCGAGCGTGGCGAAGCCGGTGACCGCGGCCGCCTCGAAGCCGTACCGGCCGTAGCGGGCCATCGCGGCCTGCGCCACCTCGAACCCCAGCCCCGCGGCGTCCAGCAGCTCGCCGAACACCCGCGCGACGGCGGGAAAGCCCAGCTCGGGTGCCGTCAGCACGTGCCGGCTCTCCGCCGACCAGCAGGGCAGCACCGCCGTCGCCCGCTCCTCCCGGCCGCCCGGCGCGAACGTCTCGCCCGGCTCCTCCCGCAACGTCCACAGCGGAGCGTCGCCCAGCGGAAGGTCGTACAGGGAACGCCGGGACGCCGGCAGGTGGTCCTCCGGCGTGGCGGCGGCGACCGCCGCGACCTCGTGGGCGGCGGCGAGGACGTCCCCGGCGGGCACGTCGGAGGCGGCGGCGACCGAGACCACCAGCAGCCCGGCCACACGGTCGGCGGTCCGCGCCGGCCGGGCGGCGGCGGCGTGCACGGCGACGGTGCCGGCCCGCGCGGTGTCCGCGATCCAGCACCGGTGGCCGTACTCCGGGGTGCGCAGCGCCCGGCCCAACCGGCCGGCCCAGGCGCTGCCCGGGCCGAGGGCGTCGGCGGGCACCACCTCGAACGGGTCCATCCAGGAGACCCGGGTGGCCAGGGCGCTGGCCAGGATCAGCAGCACCTCCGGCGTGACCGTCAACGGGAACGCGTCGATGAGGTCGAGCGTGTTCTCGCGGGCCCACGCGTCGAGCCCGGCCTGCTCCGGCAGCGGCCCGGTGGCGGTCGGCCCGGGCAGGGTCGCCCGCCACCCGTCGAGCCCGGCGGTCCCGGACCCCGGCCGGTGCCAGAACGCGGTCGCCGACGGCACCAGCGGGTGCGGCGCCTCCAACAGGGCGCGGGCCGCCTCGGCGGCCGTCTTCGCGTCCGTGCCGAGCGCCTCCTCCAGCGCCGTGCGGGTCGCGTCGGTGGTCGCCGGCGCCGCGAGCGCCAGCAGCAGCCACGCGCCGAGCGGGGAGGCGACGTGGTGCCCGTCGCCGATCACGGCGTGCAGGCGGTCGGCGTAGCGGGCCAGGGGAGTGCGGATGTCGGTCGTCACCGCTCCACTGTGCCCGCTCGCGACGCCGCCGTCACCACCCCGCCGACCCCGGCGGTGGTCCGCGCCCGGTGGCCCCGCCCGCGTCACGGCGCGGCGGGAAAGCATGTCAGGACCACAGCTCGAACGGCTCCTCGATCTTCTCGCCGCCGAGGAACGGGGTCAGCAGCTCCGGCAGCCGGCCCGGGTAGAACCGCTCCCGGCTCGCCACCACCTCCGGCACGGGCCACCAGCGGAAGCCGAAGTAGTCCTCCACCTCGTAGTCGAGCCGGTGTGCCTCGTCCACGTCCGGCCCGGGTCCGGCGAGCCGCACCGGGACGACCACCTCGTCCTGGAGGTGCCGCCGCTGCCGGTGGACGAAGCTGGCCCGCCGCCGCCACGTCGGCGGGCCGATCTGCGCGGTGGTGGCGACGATCCCGGTCTCCTCGCGCAGCTCCCGCACCGCCGTGTCCAGGTACGTCTCACCGGGGTCCGCGCCGCCGCCGGGCAACTCCCACCACGTGCCGAGGCGGGGGTGGTCCGGGTCGCGGGTGTGGAACAGCAGCACCCGGTCGTCGGCGTCGAGCACCACCACCCGCACCGCGCTGCGCTCCACGACCGGCAGATCCCGCGGCAGTTCGATCATTCGCCCATCATGCCCCGCGACGACGCGCGCTGGCGGAGGGCGGGCTGGTCCCACTTCGCCACCGCCCTCCGCGCGGCGCGCGTCACCCGCCGCCTCAGGGGCGGACCGGGTCGAACTGGAGGTAGTCGAGGTTCCAGTTCTGGTAGGCGTCGGCCGGCAGGCTCACCCGCACGGTGTGGTGGCCGGCCGCGAGTTCCTGGACGACGCCACTGGGCTGGAGCACCTGCTTGTTGTGGCTCGTGGTGTTCAGGACCGCCACCCGCTCGCTCTCCGGGCCGCCGTCGAACGACAGCGTGTACGTGCCGGCCGGGGAGTACGGCGAGGACACCCGTGCCGAAACGGCGTACCTGCCGCTACGCGGCACCTCGATGGCGTAGGTCAGCCACTCGCCGCCGCGCAGCCACGAGAGCCGCACGTTGCCGTCGGCGTCACTGATGTCCACGTCCTCGCCGGGGCGCATCGGCAGGCCGCCACGGTTACCGGCGTCGAGGTCGTGGTAGCCCACGCCCTCGCCCGGAAGGAAGTCCTCGGCCTGGACCCGGACGCTACCCTTCGGCACCGGGTCGCCGTCGCCGGTCTGCAGCCACCGCTCGAGCTTCTCGACGTCGTCGGTCTGGATGACGGTGGCGCCGAAGCTGGTGACCAGCCCCTCCCAGCCTCGACGAGGATCGATGAGCGAGGCCTCGTCGGTGAAGTGGTCCGCCAGACCGTTCCACATCGAGTTGACCCAGACCCTGCTGCTCGCCGCCAGCCGGTCGAGGAACGGCTGGCGTGCCACGACGTCGTACTGGCTGTCGAAGTTGACCTCGTAGCCGACCGGCTGGTCGCCGCCGAACGCCGCGACGTCGGCGAGATTGGCGTCGCCGATCATGTGCATGTAGAGCGCGCCTTCGTGGCCGGCCAGGAACCGCTGGACCTCAGCCACCGGCGCAGCGCTCTTGAAGAGCCCGTTGCGGACCGTCCCGGTCTCGACGAGCACCTTCCAGATCTCCTCGCGGAACGGCCAGCCCTTGTCGAGATTGACGAGACCACGTGTCTTCGCGACCGCCATGGCCTCGGCGAGAGTCGGGACCTGCTCGTCGGTGACCGCCGCCTGGGCGCCGCCGAGGCCCTGCTTCAGGCGGAGCGCCTTGACCTGGGCGAGAGTGAGGTCGGCGACGGCGCCGGTTCCGTTCGTCGTGCGGTCGACGGTGGTGTCGTGCATGAGCACGGGGACGCCGTCCCTGGTCAGCCGCACGTCGATCTCGACGATCTCAGCGCCGTCCTGGTAGGCAGCCGCAATCGCGGGCAGGGAGTTCTCCGGGGCGTCACGCCACTGGCCGCGGTGCGCGGCGGTGAGGATCTTGGCCATCGGACCGTGGTCGAGGATGTCATGGTAGGCGCGCTCGGCCGGCGTGCCGCCACCCCGGCCCGGCCCGCCGTAGCGGAGCGCCGGGGGAGGAGTGCCGACGCCGCTGGCGGCGACGGCGAGGGCGGCGGGTGCCTGCCGGCCGGTCGTGAGCGCTGCTCCGGCGACAGCGCCGGCAGCGACAAGGGAGAACGCGGTTGCGACGCGTACGGCGTGGTTGAGGGGCGATCGGTTCATGATCGCCGAACCTAGGGCCGGACCAGCCGCGCTACGCGTACCGGACGTTGACTCCGCCTGACGATCCGATGAAGGTCGGTCGCTCCGACCAGCCGGCCACGAGCCCCCCTCCGAGTCGACCTGGACCTCGCGACGCCAGCGCCTGCATGGCAGACGCCCGCCCCGCCCACCGCCGGCCGGCTCAGGGCGCCGCCCCGGCCCCCGGTGCCGAGACCTGGAGGTGCCGGTCCAGGCCCTCCACCAACGCGTCGGCGGCGGCGGGTACGACCTCGTCGGCCCACGTCCGCAGCACCCGCAGGAAACCGGCGAGGTCCGCCCGGACGCCGTCGACGAGTCGCATCAGTTCGTCGACCCGGAGGTCCACATGCGCTCCGCGCTCCTCGTCCGCCCAGACCCGGATCGTGCCGTCCGCGCGGTGCTCCACCCAGGGGTCGGGGTCGTGGCCCTGGTCCGGCGACGCCCCCGACGGAATTCCGTACCAGGCGCGCCAGTCATTGAGGTCGCTGCAGCAGCCCGGGTCGATCCGCGCCCCCGTGTCCGGGTCGATGAGGCGCAGGCCGCCGGGCACCACGACGGAACCCGGCTCGGGCCCGGCCGCCGCCACCGGCAGCACGGCGGTCAGCGGATCGTCGTCCTGGGGCCACACCGTGCGGTCGTCGACGTGGTTGTACGCCGCGATCCGCGCCACGGCGGTGCCCACCTCCGCGGCGCTCAGCACACCGGAGAGCGCCAGCCACGGGCCGACCTCGGCCACCGGCCAGAGCGTGAAGCCGTCGAGGGGATCCACCTCCAGCACCGGCTGGAGGATCGGCACGGGCCGCTCGGCGGCCGGTCGCCCCGGCACGGTATCGGCGCCACGCCTCGCCCGGACGCGGAACACCCTCACGGGATCGCCGCGCCGACGACGGCGGCCACGTCCGGCGGCAGCGGGTACGGGCGCTCCGGCGGCAGCAGGGCCTCGGCGGCCGGGTCGTCGCCGGCGTCGAGCGCCGCGCGTACCGCGTGGGCCGTCGGGGTCACGTCGGTGAGGGCGACCAACCACTCGTCGACGTACCGGCGCACCGCCTCGCCGGCCAGCCCGACCTGGAGCGACCGGTGCGGCAGCGGTGCCAGCCGCAGCGACCGCTCGGGGTCCCACTGGACCCGCACCGGGCTGGCGCGCAGCCGCCGCGACCAGGTCTCCCGGTCGGGGTAGCGGTCGCGGTCGAAGCTGCTCAGGCACGAGTGGGTCAGGGCCCACTCGAAGCCCGACCGGGTGATCTCAACGGCCAGCACCCGTTCCTGACCGGGCTTCGTGGCCCAGCCGCAGCGGTACATCATCCAGCGGAACGACGGCTTGATCCACGTCATCCGCTCGCGCTTGAACGGCGGCACGAAGCGGCCGGCGGCCAGCGCCGCGCGGGCGATCTCCGGCGGGTACGCCTGGTACACGGTCACGGTGTCGGCGGTGAAGTCGGCGCGGATCTGGTGGGCGGGGACCGTCATGCCGCCGATCCTGATCGACCACCGGCCCCGGGTCCACCGGATTGTCCCGGTCCGGCCGGGCCGCGCGGCGGAGGATAGGCTGCCGCTCGTGGCAGGTCTTCTGAGGAGTGTCGCGGCGCGCATCGGCGGTGTCATCCCGTCGCCCCGGCGGCCCGGCCCCGCCCCGGCGCAGGTCGCCCGGCGCCGCCAGGTCGCCGCGCTGCAGCGCCGCGTGCTGGCGTACGCGCCGGAGCTCGACGGGCACGCCGACCCGGGCGAGATCGTCTGGACCTGGGTGCCGTACGAGGACGACCCGCGCCAGGGCAAGGACCGCCCCGTGCTGGTGGTGGGCCGGCACAGCCGGACCCTGTTCGGGCTGATGCTCTCCAGCCAGAGCGAGCGCGACGGCCAGCGGCACTGGCTCGCGCTCGGCCCGGGCGAGTGGGACCGGGACAACCGGCCGAGCTGGGTACGCCTGGACCGCGTGCTGACCATGCGGGAGGACAGCATCCGCCGGGAGGGCGCGGTGCTGGACCGGGCCCGCTTCGACCGGGTCGGGCAGGCCCTACGCGCCGGCTACGGCTGGCGCTGACCGCTCGGCTTCAGCCGGTGCCGACGACCGCTGGGCGCTGACGGTCAGGCCGGCTCCCGGCTGGGCCCGACCCCGGCGCCCTTCGCGTCCGGCGGCGGGTACGGCTGCTCGGCCAGCAGCCGGGCGAGGTGTGCGCTGTTGAGCGCCAGGGCCTTCGTGGTGCGGTCCGTGGTGTCCGGCTTCGGCCGGGCGTCGATGTAGTCGACCTTGTGCAGTGCCTCGCCCACCCAGTAGGTGGCGCCGGCCGCCGGGCAGGTGAACCCGACCTCGTTGAGGGCCTGCTGCACCTGGCCGATGGTGTGGTGCGCGCCGTCCTCGTTGCCGACGACGGCGACGCCGGCCACCCTGCCGTAGGTGAGCAGCCGACCCTCGGCGTCGGTCTCGGACAGCTCGGCGTCGAGGCGCTCGAGGACCATCTTGCACACGGCCGACGGCTGGCCGAGCCAGATCGGTGTGGCGACGACGAGGATCTGCGCGGCCAGCAGCTTGGCCCGGATGGCTGGCCACCCGTCCCCGTCGCCCTCGTCGGTGGAGACCCCGAACCGCACGTCGTGGTCGACGACCCGGACCAGTTCGCCCTCGACGCCCTGCTCGGCGAGTTCCTCGAGCACCTCGCGCCCGAGCACCTCCGCGCTGGACGGGGCGGGTGACCGCTTCAGCGTGCAGTTCAGGACCAGGGCCCGGATGGTGGCCACGAGCGTTTCCTCTCCGCCGGCGCTGCGCTGACCCTGTCGGCATACCCGGCAGGCGGCGCGAGACACGTCGAAACCACGTTCTGCCGGCGCCGTAAACGGGTGGATCGGGCGGTGCGGCGAATGGCAGGGTGTCGGGATGACCGACGACGCGCCGGAGGCGCTGCGCGCCTGGGTCTGCGAGGACTTCGGGGTGGACCTCACCGGGGCCGAGGCGGTGGGGCACGGTGCGGACCGGCGCGCGCGGCTGTGGCGAGCCCGGGCCGCCGACGGTACGCGGTACGCCGTCAAGCTGAGCGGCGGCGGCAGTCCGGCCGGCCTGGTGGTGTCGGCGTACCTGGGGGCGCGGGGCGTGCCGGGCATCGCCGTTCCGCTGCGCACCGGGGACGGGCGGCTGTGGAGCGACCGGGGCGGGCGCCGGCTGTCCCTGGTGCCGTGGGTCTCCGACGCGCGGGCGCTCGGCGGCGCGATGACGGCTGAGCACTGGCGCGCGTACGGCGAGTTGCTGGCGGCGGTGCACGACGTGGCGGTGACCGACGACCTGGCCGCGCTGCTGCCTCCGGGCGGCGCCGCGCACGCGGCGATCGTGGCGGCGGCGCGCGGGGTCGACGCCCGGCTGCGCGGTCCCCGGCCGGGCGAGCAGGGCGATCCGCTGGTGGACGAGCTGGCCCGCATCTGGTCGGGGGCACGGGGGACGGTGGCGGCGCTGGCCCGGGGGGTGGAGCGGCTCGGCGACGAGCTGCGCGACCGGCCCGGGCCGGCGGTGGTCTGCCACGGCGACCCGCACCTGGGCAACCTGCTGCTCGGGCCCGGGGGCCGGGTCTGGCTGATCGACTGGGACGACGCCGTGCTCGCCCCGCGCGAGTGCGACCTGATGTTCCTCATCGGCGGCGTGCTGGCCTTCGCTCCGGTCACCGCCGCGCAGCAGGCCGCCGCCTTCGCCGGCTACGGCCGGGTCGACGTCGACGCCACCCGGCTGGCCTGGTTCCTGAGCGTGCGCGCCCTCGACGACATCGGCGACTGGTCCTGCCAGGTGCTCGACGCCGCCTCCGCCGAGGCCGACCGGCGGCAGGCGCTCGACATCGTGCGAGGGCTGGTGTCACCCCACGGTCTGGTCACCCTGGCCGACGCGGCGCTGGCCGACCTGGCCCGGCAGCGCTGACCGACGCCCGACGGGCCGGTCGCCGCGGTTGGCCGGGCGGCTCCGCCGGGTCAGCACTCCGCCAGGTGGGCGGTGTCGACGAGTTGCCGGGGCTGGCCCGCCGACCCGAGGCTCTTGGCCCGGTACATGGCGGCGTCGGCCCGGTCGAGCGCCTCGGTGAGCTGCGCCGGCCCGGTGACCGGCGCCAGCCCGACGGACGCGGTCACCCGGACGCTGAGCCCGCCGAGGGGGATCGGCGCGGCGAGGCTCTCGCAGAGCCGGCGGGTGGCGTGCTCGATCCATCGCTGGTCCACCGTCGGGCTGGTGAGCAGCCCGGCGAACTCGTCGCCGCCGAGTCGGGCGACCAGGTTGTCCCCGGCGAACGCGGCGAGCCGCTGGGCCACGCTGATCAGCACCTGGTCGCCGGCCGCGTGCCCGTATCGGTCGTTGATCTGCTTGAAGTCGTCGAGATCGAGCACCACGGCGATCAGCGGCTGCCCGGCCGCGTCGGTGAGCAGCGTGGCGGCGATTCGGTAGAACCCGCGGCGGTTGGGCAGGCCGGTGAGGGGGTCGTGGCTGGCGGCGTGCCGCTCGGCGGCCAGTTCGGCCTGGAGGTGCCTGATCTCGGCCTCGGCGCGCAGCGCGCGGCTGCGTAGCTGCCAGGTGGTGACGAGGGCCCCTGCGGCGCAGATGCCGGACGCGACGGTGAGCGGATCCGGCACGAGACCTCCCATCGCCACGATGCCCCGTGGCCCCGGCGCGCGGCGTGCCGCGCCCCGTCCCGGAGCCCTGTCGTCGCTGGTGGCAGCCCAGCGGTTGGTGACGCAAAGTGAGCGGGTCGGCACCGCACACGTGCGTTATCATGCTCGCTGGCCGGTGCAGATGCAAGAGCAGATGCACGTGCAGCCAACCCCTCTCGTCGATGCCGTGCGAATCTCCGCAGCCCCGCCCGCCCGGCAGCGGCGGCCCGCGGACAGAAAGACGCCCCATGCAGCAGCCACCGAACGGCGTTCCCACCAACCAGTTGCCCCCGCTCAACTGGCAGAAGAGCCGCCGGAGCAACCCGAGCGGCAACTGCGTCGAGCTGGCCCAACTGCCCGGCGGCGCCGGCATCGCCCTGCGCAACTCGCGACACCCGGAGGGGCCCGCGCTGATCTACACGATGGACGAGATCGCCGCCTTCGTGCTCGGGGCCCGCGACGGCGACTTCGACCATCTCATCGGCTGAGCGCTGGTCCCGCCTGCGGTACCGGCGGCCCTCTCCCTGGGAGTTCTCCTCACTCACGGTCCATGGCATGCTTACACGTCGGCCGGGGCTGGGGCTCCCGGCCGGACACGATCCGGCATGCGGAGGTCGGCAGTGACGATGGTTCCCGCCGAGGGCGGCCCGGCCACCGGGCCCACCGTGCTGCGCATGCTGCTCGGCGCCCAGTTGCGTCGTCTCCGCGAGTCCAGCGGGGTGACGCGGGAAGGCGCCGGCTGGGAGATCCGGGCCTCCGAGTCGAAGATCAGCCGGATGGAGCTGGGCCGGGTCGGCTTCAAGGAACGCGACGTCGCCGACCTGCTCACCCTCTACGGCGTCGCCGCGCCCGAGGAACGCGAGGCGCTGCTCAAGCTCGCCCGGGACGCCAACAGCCCGGGCTGGTGGCACCGCTACGGCGACGTGCTGCCGAGCTGGTTCCAGTCGTACCTCGGCCTGGAGGCCGCCGCGGCACTCATCCGCTCCTACGAGGTCCAGTTCGTCCCCGGCCTGCTCCAGACCCGGGAGTACGCCCGGGCGGTGGTGCTGCTCGGCCACGGGGCGGCCGCGCCGGCCGAGATCGAGCGCCGGGTCGCCCTGCGCATGCAGCGCCAGCGGTTGCTGAGCCGCGAGAACCCGCCGCTGCTCTGGGCGGTGGTGGACGAGGCCGCGCTGCGCCGGCCCATCGGCGGCCGGGAGGTGATGCGCGGCCAGGTGGCGGCACTCATCGAGGCGACCAAGTCGCCGCACATCCGGCTCCAAGTCATCCCGTTCGCGGCCGGCGGGCACGCCGCGGCGGGCGGCGCCTTCACGATCCTGCGCTTCGGCGACCAGGACCTGCCGGACATCGTCTACATCGAACAGCTCACCAGCGCGCTCTACCTCGACAAGCGCGACGACCTCGACTACTACGCGGTGGCGATGGAGCGACTCTGCGTCGAGGCCGAGCCGCCGGAGCGTACGCCGGAGATCCTCGGCCGGATCCTGGACGACCTCTACCCGGCGTGACCGGTCGAGGGCCCTGCCCGGGGCGGCGGTGCGGCTACCATGATCGCCGATCGGCGACAGTGGACGGACGCCACCGGGTGACGGTTGGCGCAGAGTCGTGGAGGCTGCCTTGACCACCGACGCCCCGGGCGCGACGACAGGCCCCACCCACCCGAGCGACCGCATCGACACGTCGGTGGCCCACCCCGCGCGCCGGTACAACTACTGGCTGGGCGGCAAGGACAACTTCCAGGCCGACCGGGACTCCGGCGACGCGATGGCGGCGGCCTTCCCGACCATCCGCACCGCCGCCCTGGAGAACCGTCGCTTCCTCCAGCGGGCCGTACGCCACCTGGCCCGGGAGGCGGGAATCCGGCAGTTCCTCGACATCGGCACCGGCATCCCGACCGCCGACAACACCCACGAGGTCGCCCAGGCGGCCACCCCCGAGTCGCGGGTGGTCTACGTCGACAACGATCCGATCGTGCTCGCGCACGCCCGGGCGCTGCTCAGCAGTTCGCCGGAGGGTGCCACCGCCTACATCGACGCCGACCTGCGCGACCCGGAGAAGATCCTCCAGCACCCCGACCTGCTACGCACCATCGACCTGTCCCGGCCGGTGGCGCTGATGCTGGTGGCGATCCTGCACTTCGTGCCCGACGGCGACGACCCGTACGCCGTGGTCGCCCGGCTGCTCGAGGCGCTGCCGCCCGGCAGCTACCTGGCGGCTTCCCACGCCACCTACGACCACCTGTCCCCGGAGGTCGCGCGGGAGGCGCGGGCCGCCGGCCGGGGCGGCAGCCCGCACGGCGTGATCAGTCTGCGGAGCCTGGCGGAGTTCACCCGGTTCTTCGACGGGCTCGAGGTGGTGGAGCCCGGGGTCACCTCGGTCGCCGAGTGGCGCGCCGAGGACGCCCCGCTGCCCCGGCCCACCGCGGCGGAGGTCAGCATGTACGGCGCGGTCGCCCGCAAGCCCTGACCGCCGCTGCCTCGACGCCCCGCCCGGCCTGACCGGGCGGGGCGTTCTCGTCTCCGCCCGTCGCGGCGGGTCGACGCCGCCGATCGCTGGGCGCATTGACGCCGCCGCCCGTCGGCACTAGTCTCTGTATCGATCCAGACTGAATCGATACAGAGGAGCGCGCGGTGAAGCCGACCCTGCAGGCCGTCGCGGACGCCGTCGGCGTGTCCCGCAGCACCGTCTCCAACGCCTACAGTCGCCCCGACCAGCTCTCCGCCGCGCTGCGTCAGCGGATCCTCGACACCGCCCGGCAGCTCGGCTACCCCGGTCCCAACCCCACGGCCCGGTCCCTGCGGCGCGGCTGGGTCGGCGCCGTCGGGGTGCTCTTCGAGTCCCAGCTGTCGTACGCCTTCACCGACCCCTTCGCGGTCCGCTTCCTGGCCGGCGTCGCCGAGGCGGCCGAGCGGCACGGCACCAGCCTGCTGCTCGTGCCCCTGCCCGCCGACGAGACGGCCGCGCGGCGGGCCGTGGAGAACGCCGCCGTCGACGGCTTCTGCGTCTACTGCGTCGGCGACGAGGGCTGGATCGTCGACGTGCTCCGCGACCGGGGCCTGCCCGTCGTCACCACCGCGCCCCGCGACGACGCGGGCCCCGACGACCGCTACGTCGGCATCGACGAGCGCGCCGCCGCCCGCGCCGTCGCCGCGCACGTGGCCGGGCTCGGGCACCGCCGCGTCGCCCTCCTCGGCGACGCCGTCCGGCCCGGCGCGGCCCCGGGCGTGGTGCGGCTCGCCGACGTGGCCGACGTCGCGCACCCCACCACCCGGGCGCGGCTCGCCGGGTTCGCCGACGCCTTCGCCGAGGTCGGCGTCGCCTGGTCCGACCTGACCCTGCTCGCCGCCACCGGCAACAGCCGGTCGGCGGGCGCCGCGGCCGTCGCCGCCGCGCTCGCCGCGCCGCAGCCGCCCACGGCGGTGCTGGCCGGCTCGGACGTGCTCGCCCTCGGCGTCCTCGACGCGCTCGCCGAGGCCGGCTCGCCACCGGTCTCGGTCACCGGCTTCGACGACATCGCCGAGGCCGCCGCGGCGGGCCTCACCACCGTGCGGCAACCCGCCGAGGAGAAGGGGCGCATCGCCGCCCGGCTGCTGCTCGACCCGCCCGCCGACCCGGCGGCCGGCCACGTCCTGCTGCCCACCGCACTCGTCGTCCGGACCTCCACCGGACCCGTCCCGAGGAGCTGACCATGGAACAGCCCACCGGCTTCGTCGTCGCCATCGACGCGGTGACCCGACACGTCAACTCCGCCCGGCCGGACGCACCGGTCCGCGCGGAGCGCACCCGCACCGCGCGGCTCGTCCCCACCCGGCTGGCCGCCGCCGGCGCCCTGCGCCGGCTCGCCGACCGGATCCAGCCGCCCTCGCTGCCCG
>NZ_JBFAVI010000199.1:0-12123 GCF_040679695.1 Micromonospora sp. NPDC052213 | reverse complement strand
CCGGTGTCACGCCTCAGCCGCGAAGACCACCTGGTAGCCGCTGGCCCGCAACGCGCTGATCAGCGTGTCGGAGTGCTCGACGCCCCGGGTCTCCACCGACAGCGCCACCTCCACCTCGCCCAGACGCAGGCGCGGGTTGGCCCGCTGGTGCTCCACGTCCACCACGTTCGCCCGGTGCTCGGCGATCTCGCTGAGCAGCGAGGCGAGCTGCCCCGGGCGGTCCGTGCAGCGCACGGTCACCCGCAGGTAGCGGCCGGCCGCGGCGAGGCCGTGCTCGATCACCCGGAGCATCAGCAGCGGGTCGATGTTGCCGCCGGAGAGCACCGCCACGACCGGCGGCTCCACCTCGACCGCGCCCGCCAGCAGCGCCGCCACGCCCACCGCGCCGGCCGGCTCCACCACCTGCTTGCCGCGCTCCAGCAGCATCAGCAGCGCCCGGGAGATGTCCTCCTCGGAGACCGTGACGATCTCGTCGACCAGCTTGCGGACGTGGGTGAAGGTGATCTCCCCCGGCCGGCCGACGGCGATGCCGTCCGCGATCGTGCTGAACGACGGGAGACGTACCGGCTCGCCGGCCACCAGGGAGGGCGGGAAGGCCGCCGCGCTGGCCGCCTGCACGCCGATGACGCGCACGTCGGGCCGCAGCGCCTTGGCGGCCACCGCCATGCCGGAGACCAGCCCACCGCCGCCCACCCCGGTGACGATCGTCCTGACCTCGGGGCACTGTTCGAGGATCTCCAGGGCCACCGTGCCCTGGCCGGCGATCACGTCCCGGTGGTCGAACGGGTGGATGAGCGTCGCCCCGGTCCGCTCGGCGAAGGTCTGCGCCGCCACCAGGGACTCGTCGACGGTGTTGCCGACGAGTTCGACCTGGGCGCCGTACCCCTTGGTGGCGGCGACCTTCGGCAGCGGCGCGTTCACCGGCATGAAGACCGTGGCGTGCGTGCCGACGAGGCCCGCGGCGAGCGCCACCCCCTGGGCGTGGTTGCCGGCGCTCGCCGCGACCACGCCGTTGGCCCGCTCCGCCTCGGAAAGCCGGGAGATCCGCACGTACGCGCCGCGCACCTTGTACGAGCCGGCGCGCTGCAGGTTCTCGCACTTGAGCCACGTCGGCCCGCCCAGCGCCGCGCTGAGCGGCCGGGAGGGCTCCAGCGGGGTCGTCCGGGTGACGCCCGCGAGCAGTTCCCGCGCGGCGCGTACGTCGGCGAGACCGACCAGTTCCGTCATGCCCTGATCGTGCCACCCGCCGCCCCCGCCGCCCGCACCGACGCCCGCACCACGACTGTCCGCGATCCTGCACTTCCCGGCCCGCGAGGCGCGCGCCGTTCATCCCGGTTTGCCCGGTCATGATCCGCGCGATTGCGGCAGACCTGAGGCCGGCGGGATCAGACCGCGGCCGGGATGCGGGGATAGCCGGGGGCGTGGCGGGACCAGGGGGCCTGCATCTCGAACTGGCCGGCGACGCCGAGCAGCAGCAGCTCGGAGCCGGGCGGGCCGATGAGCTGCACGCCGACCGGCAGCCCGTCCGGCCGGCGGCCGACCGGCACCACCAGGGCGGGCAGGCCGGCGATGTTCCACGGCGCGGCGAACGGGGCGTACCGGATGTTGGCCAGCATGTTGGCCCGCCAGGAGCGGCCGGACCAGCCGGCGGCCTCCGGCGGCACGGTGGCCAGGGCCGGGGTGAGCAGCAGGTCGACCGAGTGGTCGGCGAAGAAGCCGATCGAGCGTTCGCGCCAGGCGGCCCGGTCGGCCTCCCGGACGTAGCCCCGCCGCTGCGCCCACTCGCCGAGGGCGACGTGCCGGCGGCTGCGCCGCTGGAGGCCGCGCCGGTCCAGCCCGGCGGCGCGCACGTCGGCGGCCGCCGCGGCGAACCAGGTCGCGATCCCCTGCAGGCCCAGCGCGGTCGGGTAGACCGGATCGGCCGGCACCGTGTCGTGCCCGGCGGCGGCGAGCAGCCGGCCGGCGGCGGCGACCGCGTCCCGGTTGGGCTGGTCGGGGTGCACGCCCCGCACCGGCGAACGGAGCGAGACGCCCACCCGCAGCCGCTGCGGCGGGACCAGCGTCTCCGGGCGGCGGCCGGCCAGCACGGAGAAGCCGACGGCCGCGTCGGCGACCGTGGTGGTGAGCATGCCGTGCTCCGTGAGGCCGAACCAGTCCTCCGCGCCGAGCTGGCACGGGACCACGCCCCGCCCCGGCTTGAGCCCGACCAGGCCGCAGCAGGCCGCCGGGATGCGGATCGAGCCGAGGCCGTCGTTGCCGTGGGCGATCGGCACCAGCCCGGCGGCGACCGCGGCGGCCGCGCCGCCGGAGGAGCCGCCGGGGGTACGCCCGGCGTCCCAGGGGTTGCGGGTGACCGCGGTCTCGTCGTCGGTGATCCCCCAGAGGCCCAGCTCCGGCATCCGGGTCACCCCGAGGATCACCGCGCCGGCACCGCGCAGCCGACGGACCACCTCGTGGTCGGCCTCGGCCACGGGCGTACGGACCGCGGCCGACCCGTTCCAGGTGGGCAGGCCGGCGACCGGGGTGTTCTCCTTGACCGCCACCGGCACCCCGGCCAGCGGCAGGTTGGCCAGGTCCTCCTGCTCGTCGACCTTCTCCGCCTCGGTGATCGCCTCCCCGCCGCGTACCGTGCGGAACGCGGCGAGGTCGGCGTCGACCCGGGCGATGTGGTCGAGGTGGTCCGCGACGACCTGGGTGGCCGTGACGTCGCCCCGGCGTACGCCCCGGGCGATCTGCTTGGCGGTCGCCCCCACCCAGGTCGGCATGATGTCCTGCACGGCCACCCTCCCAGCCAGCGGTCAGCCCAGCGCCTGCTCCAGATCGGCGAGCAGGTCGTCGACCGTCTCGATGCCGACAGACAGTCGCACGAGATCGCCGGGAACTTCAAGCGGCGAGCCGGCAGCACTTGCGTGTGTCATCCGGCCCGGGTGCTCGATCAGGGATTCCACGCCGCCCAGCGACTCGGCGAGCACGAACAGCTTCGCCCGGTTGCAGATCTCCACGGCGTGCTCCTCGCCGCCGGCGGCCCGGAACGAGATCATGCCGCCGAACCGGCGCATCTGCTTCGCGGCGACCTCGTGGCCGGGGTGCGAGGGCAGTCCCGGGTAGATGACCTGACCGACCTTGGCGTGGCCGTCCAGGTAGGCCGCGATCCGCTCGGCGTTGTCGCAGTGCCGGTCCATGCGTACGCCGAGGGTCTTGATGCCGCGCAGGGTGAGCCACGCGTCGAAGGGGCCGTTGATCGCGCCCATCGCGTTCTGGTGGTAGCGCAGTTCCTCGCCGAGCCCGGCGTCGGCCGCGACCAGCGCGCCACCGACCACGTCGGAGTGACCGCCGACGTACTTGGTGGTGGAGTGCACCACCACGTCCGCGCCGTGCGCGATCGGCTGCTGGAGGTACGGCGAGGCGAAGGTGTTGTCGACCACCAGCAGGGCGCCCGCGTCGTGCGCGACCCCGGCCAGCGCGGCGATGTCGGCGATGCCGAGCAGCGGGTTGGTGGGCGTCTCCACCCAGACGATCCTCGTCCGGCCCGGCTCGACGGCGGCCCGGATCGCGTCCGGGTCGGAGACCCGCGCCGGGGTGTAGTCCAGGCCCCAGCGCTCGGCGACCCGGGCGAAGAGCCGGTACGTGCCGCCGTACGCGTCGTCGGGGATCACCACGTGGTCGCCCGGCTTGCAGACGGTGCGCAGCAGGGTGTCCTCGGCGGCCAGCCCGCTGGCGAAGGCGAGGCCGACCGACCCGCCCTCCAACGCGGCGAGGCACTCCTGGAGCGCGTCCCGGGTCGGGTTGCCGGAGCGGCTGTACTCGTAGCCCAGCCGGGGCGCGCCGACGGCGTCCTGGGCGTACGTGCTGGTCTGGTAGATCGGAGGGATCACCGCGCCGGTGCGGGCTTCCGGGTCCTGGCCGGCGTGGATGGCGAGCGTCTCGAAGCCGTGACTCATTCCCGGAACGTTAGTCGTCCGGTCCGTCCCAGCGGATGGAACCCGGCCGCAGTCACATCCGGTCGTCCGCTCACCCGGCCACCACGGCGAAACGATGCCCGCCGCGCTGTGGTGCGGCCGCCGCGCGCGGCGGCGGTTACCCTGCCCGGGTGAGCGGGTGCGTGTTCTGCGGGATCGTGGCGGGCGAGGTGCCGGCGTTCCGGGTGGCCGACGAGCCGGACGGGATGGCATTCCTGGACACCCGCCCGGTCTTCAAGGGGCACGTCCTGGTGGTGCCGCGCACCCACCTGGTCACCCTGGCCGACCTGCCCGCCGAGGCGCTGGCTGGCTACTTCGGCCTGGTCCGGCGGCTGGCGGTGGCGGTGGAGACCGGTCTGGGGGCCGGCGGCACGTTCGTGGCGATGAACAACAAGGTGTCCCAGTCGGTCCCGCACCTGCACACCCACGTGGTGCCCCGGACCAGGGGGGACGGGCTGCGCGGCTTCTTCTGGCCCCGCACCCGCTACACCGAGGACGCCGAGGCGCAGGCGTACGCCGCCCGGATCGCCGCCGCCCTCTGACCCGGCGCGAAGACTCCCTCGTCCCCGCCCCGGACGCACCGGCTGCCTGAGTGCGGGTGGGGTGGGTAAGGAAGGCGGGTCCGGCGGTGTTGCACGCTGGGAGAGGTACGAGAGGAGTCCCACCGTGTTCCTGCGCCGTATGAAGGCCGAGCTGCCCACCCCCGACCAGGCCCTGCCGGGTCGTCTGATCGCGATGCCCGTCGCGGACCGGCACGAGGTGCTGGGCACCCCCCTCAAGGGTCCGTTCCCGGAGGGCTCGCAGGTGGCCGTGTTCGGCATGGGCTGTTTCTGGGGCGCCGAGCGGCTGTTCTGGACCCTGCCCGGCGTGCTCACCACGTCGGCCGGCTACGCGGGCGGCATCACGCCGAACCCGACGTACG
Source organism: Micromonospora sp. NPDC052213 (assembly GCF_040679695.1). NCBI lineage: Bacteria > Bacillati > Actinomycetota > Actinomycetes > Micromonosporales > Micromonosporaceae > Micromonospora > Micromonospora sp. NPDC052213. Next base: position 7,242 of record NZ_JBFAVI010000199.1, on the reverse strand, counting down.
AGGAGGTGTGCTCGGGCATGACGGGGCACGCCGAGGTGGTCCAGGTGGTCTACGACCCCAGCAGGATCAGCTACGAGGACCTGCTCAAGGTCTTCTGGGAGAACCACGACCCGACCCAGGGCATGCGCCAGGGCAACGACGTGGGCACCCAGTACCGGTCGACGATCTACGCCACCACCGACGAGCAGCTCGCCACCGCGCAGGCGTCGCGGGACGCGTTCGCGCCGATCGTGGCGCGCGCCGGCAAGGGCGAGATCACCACGGAGATCGACCGGCTCGGCGCCTACTACTTTGCCGAGGACCATCACCAGCAGTACCTCGCACCCACGAAGAACCCGAACGGGTACTGCAACCACGGCCCGAACGGGCTGAGCTGCCCGGTGGGCATCGCCCGCACCGGCGGCTGAGCCCGCGCGACGCCCGCGAACGGGTCTGCGGTGTTTGTCACACCGCAGACCCGTTTCGATTCGGGCACCGGGGCGGGGCCAGGCCGGAAACGCCCCCGCCACCACGGGCCGGGCCGACGGGGCCGAGCATCTTAGCAACCACGAACACCGCTGGCATCAGCTCAACGGGCGAACCGCACCGGCCTCTGGCAGCATTGCCTCGCATGTGCGGACTTGCGGGAGAGTTCCGCCGTGACGGCTCGCGCGCCGACGTGTCGGCGGTGGAGCGCATGGCGGCCACGATGAGCGACCGGGGGCCCGACGACAGCGGCGTCTGGGCCCAGGGCCCGACGGCCCTCGGACACCGACGACTGAAGATCATCGACCTCTCCGCCGCGAGCGGGCAGCCGCTGGTCGACCCGGGCGCGGGGCTGACCGGAGTCTTCAACGGGTGCGTCTACAACTATCGCGAGCTGCGCGAGGAGCTCCAGGCCAAGGGCCACCGCTTCTTCTCCTCCGGCGACAGCGAGGTCGTGCTCAAGGCGTACGCGGAGTGGGGGCTCGACTTCGTCGACCACCTGGTCGGCATGTTCGCCGTGGCGATCAGCGAGCGGGACACCGGCCGGCTGGTGCTGGCCCGGGACCGGCTCGGCATCAAGCCGCTCTACGTGGCCGAGACGCCGGGCGTGGTGCGCTTCGCCAGCACCCTGCCCGCGCTGCTGGCCGGCGGCGGGATCGACACGACCATCGACCCGGTCGCGCTCGCGCACTACCTGAGCTTCCACAGCATCGTGCCGCCGCCGCGCACCATCCTGCGCGGCGTCGCCAAGCTGCCCCCGGCGACCGTACGGGTCTACGAGGCCGACGGCCGCACCTCCGAGCGGGTCTACTGGGACCCGGCCTTCACCCGCGCCGCCGGGCGGGCCGGCTGGTCCGAGAAGGACTGGCAGGACGCCCTGCTCGAGTCGCTGACCACCGCCGTACGCCGGCGGATGGTCGCCGACGTGCCGGTCGGCGTGCTGCTCTCCGGCGGCCTGGACTCCAGCCTGGTCGTCGCCCTGCTCGCCGGCGAGGGCCAGCGTGGACTCTCCACCTTCTCCATCGGCTTCGACTCCGTCGGCGGCCGGGAGGGCGACGAGTTCCGCTACTCCGACCTCGTCGCGAAGACGTTCGACACCGACCACCACCAGATCCGGGTGGCCGCCGCCGACCTGGTGCCGCCGCTGGAAGCGGCCGTCGCCGCGATGTCCGAGCCGATGGTCAGCCACGACTGCGTGGCGTTCTACCTGCTCAGCGAGGTGGTGTCGCAGCACGTCAAGGTGGTCCAGTCCGGCCAGGGCGCGGACGAGATCCTCGGCGGCTACCACTGGTATCCGCCGCTCGCCCGCGTCGGCCGGAACCAGGCGCTCGACACGTACGCCCGGGCGTTCCTCGACCGGGACGCGGCCGGGCTGGCCCGGGTGCTGAACCCGGCCTGGCTGACCGACGGCGACCCGGCCCGGGAGTTCGTGGCCGCGCACCTCGGCCGGGCCGGCGCGGAGACCGCGGTCGACGCCGGGCTGCGGATCGACACCCAGGTCATGCTGACCGACGACCCGGTCAAGCGGGTGGACAACATGACCATGGCGCACGGGCTGGAGGCCCGGGTGCCGTTCCTCGACCACGAGTTCGTCGAGCTGGCCGCGAGCTGCCCGCCGGAACTCAAGCTGGCGCAGGGCGGCAAGGGAGTGCTCAAGGAGATCGGCCGCCGGGTGCTGCCGCACGAGGTCATCGACCGGCCGAAGGGCTACTTCCCGGTCCCCGGCCTCACCCACCTGGAGGGCAAGCTCCTCGACCGGGTACGCGACGCGCTCTCCGCGCCCGAGGCCCGCCGCCGCGACCTGTTCCGCGCCGACTACGTCGACGCGCTGCTCGCCGACCCGAACGCCGAACTGACCCCGCTGAACGGAAACAAGCTGTGGCAACTCGGACTCCTGGAAATGTGGCTCCAGAGCCACGGAATCGACTGACGGTGACCGACACCCTGGCGACCGGCACGGCCCGGTCCGACCGGTTCCGTGGCGGCCGGCGACGGGAGCGGGTCGGGCCCGGCGGCGACCCGATGGCCCCGGGCACACCGGAGACGCCCGCCCGCGAGGGCGACACCGACGTGGTGCTGGACTGCGGCTGGGGCCGGCTCGTCTTCGGGCAGACCTTCACCGACCAGGCCGCCGTCGCCGCCGTGCTGCGTTCCGAGGCCGCCGGCTCCCGGGACATCTGCATCTACCTGCGCGACCCGCACGTGCTGGTGTCCCGGCTGCCCGACGAGCTGTTCATCGACCCGTCGCTGACCTACCGGCTGCCGCTGGGCGGCGACCGACCGGCCGACGACGACGTCCCGGGGCTGGCGATCCGCCCGCTGGCCGACGCCGCCGACGCGGACGCGGTGAACCGGATCTACGCCCGCAACGGCATGGTCACCGCCCCCGTCGACGTGCTCGTCGCCAACGCCCGCACCGACCGCTTCCTGCACCTGGTCGCCGAGGACGCCACCGGCGAGGTCGTCGGCACCATCACCGGGGTGGACCACGTCGCGGTCTTCGACGACCCGGACAACGGGGCCAGCCTGTGGTGCCTCACCGTCGACTTCAACACCGCGCCGCCCGGCACCGGCCAGGCCCTGATCACCGCGCTGGCCGCCCGGCTGGTCGCGCGCGGCCGGGCGTACGTGGACCTGTCCGTGCTCGCGGAGAACGCCGGGGCGATCCGGCTCTACGAGCGACTCGGCTTCTACCGGACGTCGACGCTCTGCGTGAAGCGGAAGAACCCGATCAACGAGCGGCTCTTCCTGCCCGCCACGCCGGAGGGGTACGACCAGCTCAACCCGTACGCGACGATCGTCGCCGACGAGGCGATGCGCCGCGGCATCCGGGTGGAGGTGACCGACCCGGCCTGGGGCGAGCTGCGGCTCAGCAGCGGCGGGCGCACCGTCCGGACCCGCGAGTCGCTGTCGGAGCTGACCTCGGCGGTGGCGATGAGCCGCTGCGACGACAAGCGGGTGACCCGCCGGATCCTCGCCGAGGCGGGTCTGTCGGTGCCGCGCGGGCGGACGGCCACGGGCGACGACGGCGACGCCGCCTTCCTCGCCGAGGCCGGCCGGGTGGTGGTCAAGCCGGCGCGGGGAGAGCAGGGCAACGGCATCACGGTGGGCGTACGCACCCCCGAGGCGCTGGCCGCCGCCGTCGAGCTGGCCGCCCGGTTCTGCCCGGACGTGCTGATCGAGGAGATGCGTGCCGGCGAGGACCTGCGGGTCGTCGTCATCGACCACGAGGTGGTGGCCGCGGCGGTCCGTCGGCCCGCCTCGATCACCGGCGACGGGGTGCACGACATCGCCGAGCTGATCGAGCGGCAGAGCCGCCGCCGGGCCGCCGCCACGGGCGGCGAGTCCACGATCCCGATCGACGACATGACCCGGGACGTGCTGGCCGAGGCCGGCCACGAGCTGCACGACGTGCTGCCCGAGGGGCAGGTGCTGGCCGTACGCAAGACCGCCAACCTGCACACCGGCGGCACCATCCACGACGTCACCGCCGAGCTGCACCCGGCGGTCGCCGAGGCGTGCGTGACGGCCAGCCGCGCGCTGGACATCCCGGTCACCGGGCTGGACCTGCTGGTCCCCGCGCCGGACGGGCCCGAGCACGTCTTCATCGAGGCCAACGAGCGGCCCGGCCTGGCCAACCACGAGCCGCAGCCGACCGCCGAGCGCTTCGTCGACCTGCTCTTCCCGGGCACCCGCGCGCCGCGGCGGCTCTGGTCCCCGGTCGGCCCGGGAGGCGCCGCGTGAGCCCGAGGCCCCTGGAGATCGACCTGGACTACCTGCGCCAGGTGCTGGTGGAGCTGCTGGAGATCCCGAGCCCGTCGGGGCGTACGGACCACGTGCAGCAGTACGTGGGCGAGCGGCTCTCCGCGCTCGGCATCGGCTCCACGCTGACCCGGCGCGGCGCGCTGAGCGCCTTCCTGCCCGGCCCCCGCTCCACCGGCGCCGACCGGGCGGTCGTGGTGCACACCGACACCATCGGCGGCATGGTCAAGCGGCTGAAGGAGAACGGCCGGCTGGAGCTGAAGCCGATCGGCACGCACAGCGCCCGGTTCGCCGAGGGCGCGCACGTGCGGATCTTCACCGACGACCTGGACCGGGTGATCACCGGGCAGGTGCTCCCCCTGAAGGCCAGCGGGCACCGCTACAACGAGGCCGTCGACTCCCAGGGCATCGGCTGGGAGCAGGTCGAGGTACGGGTCGACGAGCCGGTCGACGACATCGCCGGCCTCCGCGCGCTGGGCGTCGACGCCGGGGACTTCGTCGCGTTCCTGCCGAACCCGACGGTCACCCCCTCCGGGTACGTCAAGTCCCGGCACCTGGACGACAAGGCGGGCGTGGCGGCGGTGCTGACCGCGTTCAAGGCGATGGTCGACGCCGGCGTACGCCCGGCGGTCACCGCGCACCTGCTGGTCACCGTGACGGAGGAGATCGGGCACGGGGCCAGCCACGGGCTGGACCCGGACGTCGCGGAGATCGTCTCCGTGGACGCGGCGGTGGTCGCCCCCGGCCAGCAGTCCCGGGAGGACGCGGCCACCCTGGCGATGGGCGACGGCGTCGGGCCGTTCGACTACCACCTGACCCGCAACCTGGCCTCGATCGCCGCCGAGCACGGGGTGCGCCTGGTCCGGGACGTCTTCGACTACTACCGCTCGGACGTGGCGGCGGCGGTGGAGGCCGGGGCGCACGCCCGGGTGGCGCTGCTCGGCTTCGGCGTGGACGCCACCCACGGGCACGAGCGCACCCACCTCGACGGGCTGCGCCAGCTCACCCAGCTGCTCTGCCTCTACCTCCAGAGCGACCTGGTCTTCCCCGAGTGGGACGCCGAGCCGGAGGGCGACCTGGCCGACTTCCCGTCGCTGGCCGTGCAGCCGGCCAGCGAGGAGGGCCCCCGCGAGGGCCCCATCGGCATCGCGGAGAGCGCCTAGGCGTATTCCCCGGGAGCCTGTGATCGAAATCCGTTGCCGGCGGCCCGGTCGGTGGATAGCGTGGCCGTACACGGGAAAGGAGGTGGTCCAGACTTGTATAGCAATCGGACTCGTGAGGTGGCTGTCCGCTAGCCGCTGTCCTCGACAGTTATCCCGTCCGCCGCGAGGCGGGCACAGGCACCATCGTCGAGACCGTGTGGCAGCGGTGCGGCGAATCCACGACAGCCACCCGACCCCCGGGGTGCCGGCCCAGTCCAGCCGGCCCGCGCGTGAGCGCGGAAGCCCCGGGGGTCGACCCTTTTCCGGGCCGGGTGGTCGACGCAGCCGGAGGTCAACCGTGTCGATGCGCGAGCTGGTGGTGCTCGGGACGGCCAGCCAGGCCCCGACCCGGCAGCGCAACCACAACGGGTACGTGCTGCGCTGGGACGACGAGGTGATCCTCTTCGACCCGGGCGAGGGCAGCCAGCGGCAACTCCTGCACTCCACGGTCACCGCCACCGACCTGACCCGGATCTGCGTCACCCACTTCCACGGCGACCACTGCCTCGGCCTGCCCGGCACCATCCAGCGGCTCTCGCTGGACCGGGTGCCGCACCCGGTGGCGGTGCACTTCCCGGCCGGCGGCGCGGAGTACTTCGCCCGGCTGCGGCACGCCAGCTCCTTCCACGAGACCGCCGAGCTGCGCGTCGAGCCGATCGGGGCCGACGGGCAGCGGATCACCCTGGGCGTCGGCACGCTGGAGGCCCGCCGGCTGCGGCACCCGATCGAGACGTACGGCTACCGGCTCGTCGAGCCGGACGGCTGCCGGATGCTGCCGGAGAAGCTGGCCGCGTACGGCATCGCCGGGCCGGCCGTCGGGGAGCTGATCCGGGTCGGCCACCTCGACCTCGACGGGCGCCGCGTCACCCGGGAGGAGGTGAGCGTGCCCCGGCCCGGGCAACGGTTCGCGTTCGTGATGGACACCGGGCTCTGCGACGGGGTCTACGCCCTCGCCGAGCACGCCGACCTGCTGGTCATCGAGTCGACCTTCCTCGACTCGGAGGCCGCGCTCGCCGCCGAGGTCGGCCACCTCACGGCGGGCCAGGCCGCGCGGGTGGCGGCCGAGTCGGGCGTACGCCGGCTCGTGCTCACCCACTTCTCGCAGCGGTACGGGGACGCGACCCGCTTCGCCGACGAGGCCCGCGCGCACTTCGACGGCGACCTGGTGATCGCCGAGGACCTGACCACCGTGCAGGTCCCGCCCCGGCGGGTAGCCTCGGCCGGGTGACGGTCACCCTCCGCCCCGCCACCGCGGCCGACCTGATGCCGGTCGGCGCCCTGCACCAGCGGTCCCGGGTCGCGGCGTACGCGTCGTTCGTCCCGCCCGAGGCGCTGGCCGAGCCGGGGCCGGAGGCGATGGGGCGGTACTGGGCCGAGCGGTGGGGGTGGGAGCGCGACGACCACCGGATGACCGTCGCCGAACGCGACGGCCGGCTGGTCGGCTTCAGCTACCTCGGCCCCGACGACGAGGGCGACCCGGCGACGGGCCTGCTCAACGCCCTCCACCTCGACCCGGCCGAGCGCGGCCGGGGCACCGGGCGGGCCCTCATGGTCGACGCGCTGGACGCCATGCGCTCGCGCGGCTGGTCGCGGGCGGTGCTGTGGGTGCTGGCGTCGAACGCGCACGCCCGGCGCTTCTACGAGCGCGGCGGCTGGGTCCACACCGGCACCGCACGGGACGAGCGCCTCGGCCCGGTGGTCGTGCCCCAGCTCCGGTACGACCGACCGCTCTGACCGCCGGCCGGCGGCACTGACCGTCCCGGCCCGGCGCGGCAGCCACGGCGAGGGCCCTCCCCCTGCCGGGGAAGGGCCC
>NZ_JBFAVI010000198.1:0-12200 GCF_040679695.1 Micromonospora sp. NPDC052213 | reverse complement strand
TCGGAGCGCTGAACTTTGTCTGAACACCGCCCGTCGAACCCTCCGGACACGCCGAGGCGCACCCCCGCCCCGCCGTCAGCGGCGGACGAGGGACGCGGGGCGTCGCCCGCCACAGACAGCACCCGCTCGTAGGGTTGGCACTCTACTTTCCGCAGTCAATCAATCGCCACCCGTAATCGCGCGGATCCTGATGAACCCCTCCGCGCTCAGGATCCGTATCCAGGTCTGGGCGGGCGACGTGGTGCTCAGGAGGCAGACGGAGGCCCAACATGGCGTCGCTGTGGTGGGTAGCGGCGGGTGCCCCCTCGCGACGAACACTGGGATACCGGGCGGGTCGCGTCCCTCCGACGCGCCCTGCACCTCAGCCAGAAGCGACTCGCCCGAACGCCTCGGCGTCACGGCGCAAACGGTCAGGAACTGGGAAGAGGCAGAACACGCCCGACAAGAGCGTCCGCGCGAGCCTCGACCGCCGCGCCACAGCGGCGGTTTCACCCGCTGCCGGTGAGAGACAGGACGGCGACTTCATCGACCCGACGACTGGGCGGGGAGAGCAACCACCGGGCCACCGGACGATGGGCTCGCCCACTGGCGAGCGGACGATCAAGAACATCGTCCACGACGTGACCAATCAACCGATTCGAATTGCGCAATCGCTGCCGCGCGGTGACGTTCGCGCTGCCCACTGGCACTCCCACGATGAAAGCCGGCGAGGCATGTGGGTCGAGGTGGCGGGATGCACCGTCAGGGCCGGCAACGAACGAAACCGGCCCCTCCCAGAGGCGGGAGGGGGCGGTTTCGCGTCGGCGCACCGGTGCCAGGCTGCGGCGGCGTCGGCTCGTCAGGTGGCGGGGTGCTGCTGTCAGGCGGCTTGGTCGTCGCGGGGGATGAGGTTGGCGACGGCGTCGGCGCTGCCGCGTTCGAGTTCGAGGATGACGCTGGTGTAGGTATCGGAGGTCAGGCCGATCGTGGAGTCGCCCAGGGTTTCCTGGACTTCTTTCATGTCGGCGCCGCCGTGGCGTAGGTAGGTGGCGGCGCAGCGCAGGTCGTGCAGCCGCACGGGCGGCAGCCCGGCCTTGGCGACCAGGTGGTCGAAGCGGTCGCTGATGGTTTGGGGGTGCCACGGCTTGCCGTCGGGGCGGACGAAGAACAGGCCGGTGCTGGGCCAGTCGGTTCCGTTGACGCTCTGCCAGCGGCGGCGCATGTCGAGGTAGGCGCGCAGGACGGCGATGGTCTTCGGGCCGAGGGGGACCATCCGGTCACCGGCGTCGTTCTTCACGGGGCGGGTGATGGGTGTGTAGCCGACGGTGGTGATCTGTTCGACGACGGTGAGGTAGCCGGCGTCGAGGTCGACGTCGTGGTCGCGAAGCCCGCACGCCTCCGCGCGGCGCAGGCCGCGGTGCAGGATGAGCAGGAACATCGCGTAGAGGACGATGTCGTGGCGTTCGGCGTGGTCGAGGAACCGCCCGACCTGTGCGGGCATCCACACCATGACCGGGCTGGGGCGTTTCCCGGTGGCTTGCCAGTGTTCGACCGCCTTGGCGGTCCAGACCCGTGCCTTGGGTCGTTTCGCTTTGGGTAGTTCGACGCCGAGGGCGGGTTGGTGGGGATCAGTTTGGCGCGGACGACGGCGTCGTTGAGGGCCTTGCGCAAGGTGCCGTTGAGCCGTTGGGTGCTGGACGCTTCCATCGGCCGGATGCCTTTGACCGTCGCCCGTACGTCGGGGTCGGTGCTGTCGCGGGCGGCGCGGATGGCGTCCTGCTGGTGGCCGATGGCGGTGAACATGGCCTCGATGTGGGCGGTGCGCAAGCTCTGGATGGGGATCTTTCCGAGGTGAGGGGCCAAGTGCAGGCGTGTGGTCGGAGTAGCCGCGGACGGTCTTTTTCCGCCAGCCCGCGCCGTCCTTCCAGCCAGGCGGTGAGGGTATTCGCCGTGGGTGGTGGGAACGGAGGCGGGCACGCCGGCGCGGATGCGGGCAGCCACCGCGTCGCGGTCGGGCAGCGCAGTGTCGGGCCGGCAGGCGTGCAGCAGGTCTGCGACCTGGATGGCGAGGTCGTGGTCGCCGTCGGCGAGGTCGAGTAGGGCGCGGGCGTGGCGCAGTTCGGCGTTGGCGGTGTCGCGGCTGTCGAAGCCGGAGCGGCGCAGTTGCCGGCGCGGCTGCGTGGGCCGGATGGGCAGTTCGATCTGGTGGCCCCCACACGCCGTGGGTGGGGTGCCAGCCGCCGCCGGGGCGGCGTAGCTTCGGGCACCGGCTGCCGAGCCGCTTGCCGGTGTCCGGGTGGGTGCAGGTGCAGCGTTTGGTGAGGGCCCTTTCGGGGTTGCGGGCGCGGGTCACGGTTCCTTCTTTCCGTCGCCGCCGCTGTGCGGCGGGTCGATGCTGCTGATTTCGTGGTGGTGATCGACGCTTCGCATGCCGCCCGGGGTCAAGTCGCCGGGCGGGCGCTGCAGGCCGAGGGCGGTGAGGATGCCGGCGACGGGCACGATGTAGCGGGCGCCGACGCGGATGACCGGCACGGGGAACCCGCCGGTGCGGGCGAGTTCGTAGGACAGGGCGCGTCCCAGGCCGAAGACACGGCCGGCGGTGGGCAGGTCGGTGATCACGCCGAGCGCGCGGATGTGCTCCTCGCTCCACACCCCGCCACCGCTGGCGGGGGTGCTGGGCGCTTCTGCGGGATCGATGTCGTGGCTGGTCACGGTGAGTACTCCGAATCGTCGAAAGGAAAAGGAGAGTGAGATCAGGTCGGACCGGTGTGGGCCTCGCTTGCAGCGGACCATCACCCCGCCATCACGCGTACTGCCGTGCCGGCAGTACGCGTGATGGAGTCCTCGCTCAGCGTTGGTAGGTTGCGCTTGTGAATCACGTTCGGGCGGCGCTCTACCTCGACTTCGACAACGTGTTCAGCGGCCTCTACAAGTTGGACCCGGACGTGGCAGTTCACTTCGCCGAGGATCCGGGGAGATGGCTGCGCCGGTTGGCGACGACGGCCACGACGGATGGCGGGCGGCGCTGGCTGGTCCTGCGCTGCTACCTCAACCCCGCAGGCTGGGTGTACCGCACAGACCCGGGGGAGGAGCAGCCACGGCTGTACTTCTCGAAGTTCCGGCCCTCGTTCGTCCGCGCAGGCTTCGACGTGATCGACTGCCCTCGCTACAGCAGCACGAAGAACGCGGCCGACATCAGGATCGTTGTCGACGCCGTCGACGCGCTGTCCGCCGACACCCGGTACGACGAGTTCGTCATCGCCTCCGGCGACTCCGACATGACCCCGTTGCTGCAACGCCTGCGCCGCTCCGACCGGCGAACCATGATCGTGTCACCGGCCGACGCGGCCGAGGCCTTCACCGCGATCGCCGACCAGGTTCTCGACAGTCAGCAACTGCTGGCCTTGGTGCAAGGCGAGTCGGTCGACCTCGACGACGAAGCCGACAGCGAGGTGGAGACCGGGTTCGACGACCGTGTCGTCGCTGTCGAGGGTGACGCCCCTGCCTCTGGCCAGAGTGAGGCGTACGAGGCCTTCCGGTCGGCGCTGACCCGGGAGTACACCACGGCGACCGAGCCGTTGAACATGGCCGCGCTCGCCTCCCGGCTGCGGGCGCAGCTCGGTCCGTCGGTCAGCGACAGCAACTGGTTCGGTTTCGGCAGCTTCGTTCGCGCCATGGCGAGCCTGACGTTGCCGAACCTGCGGATGTCGCAGCACCTGCTCTGGGACACCAGCCGCCACCCGGCTCCGAAGGCCGCTACCGCGACGCCGCAACGCGTTGTCCTGCCGGATCCCGTCGAGCGCTTGGGCGACCAGCTCGATCTGCCGCGAATGCCGCAACCCTGGTGGCCGGCGATCTACCGGACCCTTGCCGAGTACGCCCAGTCCCAGCGGTTCAACCTGACCCAGTGCACCAGCTGGGCCCGAGACCATCTTCGCGAGCAGGGGCTGCCGGTCAGCCGCAACGCCGTCGGGTTCGTCGTGCGGGGCACGTCGTTCGGTGGTTGCCCGTTGCATCGCCAGCCCCCACCGACAGCCGACGAGATTGCAACAGCGTTCGTCGGCAACGTTCTCAGCCGCGCCGACGCTGCCGAAATCACGTTCTCCGACGAGGAGATCGCGACGGTCCACGCCTGGCTGGGCGCACCACCTGACAACAGCGCCGAGCAGGTAGGCCGGACGGAGAAGCCTTCGTAGGGTGTTCCACCCTGCGGCGACCGCTGGTCACCGGCGTTGGGGGTGTTCGGGGGAAAGCTCGACTGGTTCGACGTGCTGACCGGGTGTGTAGACGACGACGACGCGAGGGCGGTCCATTGCCTGGGCCGACACACGCATGGAGGCGGGCCGCCAGGTGTTGCGCCTTCTAGAACGTGGTGTCTCGCTGGATGACGCGGTGGACAGCGTGGGTGTGAGCCAGCCACGCCAGGAGATGCGGCGGTGACATTGCAAGTCGAGACTCGATACCTGTACGGGTACGCCGCCCAACTGGACGCCAACAAGGACGACGCGCTGGTCACCATCGAGCAGTACTGCCGACAGCACTGCCTGAACTTCGACGGTTTGGACGGGACGCTCTACCCGGCGCGGTGGGGCATGGACAGACTGGCGGACAGCATCCTGGAGATGTGTGACGCCGCGAAGCGAGGCATGTGGCTCACCGCCTACGACCTCCGAAAGGCCGCACAGGCGTACGACACTGCCGACGTGGCCTCGGCGGAGCAGTTGTGGACCGCGGGCCGTGCCTGGTCGATGCCCAGCGGCCACCGGGAGCGCGACGTAGCAACCTACGGCGTCTACTCCACCGGCGCGGACGTGGCACCGGTCGCCCCGCCGTTCAAATCAGAGGTCGGCCAGGTCAAGGACGCCGTCTACCAGCTGTTCGGCACCGTCAACGACTGGGTGGCCCGCATGACCGGCTTCGACCTGCTGGAGAAGCTGATCCCGCTGCTGCTCGGCGACTCCGGAGCGGTACGACGCGTGGGTGCCGCCTGGGGCGAGATGGAGCACGCGTTCCGCGCGGTAGCTCGCGACATCGACTACGGCATGGACGTGTTGTCGACGCACTGGAACAGCGAGCTGTGCGGGGCCGGAGGCGCTTCCGGGGCCTTCGACTACCACATCCGGCAGCGGTGGAAGCCGGCGTTCGAGGCGGTGGCGCAGGCCTGCGACGCCGGGCAGCAACTGTATGAGCTGGTGGCCGTGGAGTACGAGTACACGGTCAACGCCCTGCTGTTCGCGCTCAACTTCTACTCCCAGCGGTTGAAGAAGGCCATGAAGGCAGTCATGACCACGACCGACTGGAAGAAGTTCCTGTGGAACCTGTGGCAGATCGTCTCCACGCTCTGGCAGTTGATCGTTGACGCATACGACCTGCTCGCCAAGCAGATGGTGGCGTTCAAGGAGGGGATCGAGATGCTGGTTGCCAACCTGGTCACCCTGCGGAACCTCATGCGGGGCGACTTCGACGCCCTCAAGACCCTGTAAGGCGGAGCCGTGCAAAACGTGACAGGCTGCGACGGTAGGACGTGGCGGGTAGGACGGCGTCGCCTTGCCTGGCAACCGCGCATGCCGCAGTGGGTGAGGAAGCTGTGGTGGGTGGCCGACGGGTTGTCCGATCCGATCACCGGCCTGTTGGCCCTGCTCGCCGTCGTGGCAATGCTTCCAGGGCTTGTCTGGTACGGCCTCAACTGGCTGGCATGCCTGTCGGCCACCCCATTCGCCTGGCTCGGGCGGGTCGCCTTCGGGCGGCCCGTTCCGGTCGTCGCCTACCCCGACGACGAGAGACACGTTGAGTACTGGGGCAGCGCCGACGGCATCGCTGCCGCAAACGAACTCGTCCGCCAGGTCGTCACCGAGATCGGTGACCGAGGGCAGCCGCTGTCACTCACGGCACCAGTCACCTCAACCACCATCGGACAGGAGATCGCGGAGAAGCCGGTGATCGACCGAATCACATCACGCTTCCCGAAACGAGGCTGAGCCAGTCGCGCAGGGATCCGTACGGGCCGGTTGATCGAGGCCGCCCGACGCTGACGGAAGGCGACACGGCGTGGCGAGCGGGGCTGGCAGGAGTGGTTGATAGTCCTCGCCACGCCGCCTTGATCGAGTAACCGCGGTGCCGGACCGGATAGCGAAGCCGATGGAGAATCGCTGACTTCGGTTTGGCGCCGCATGTCCGCGGATGTTGCGCCGATCGCGACCACCTGCTTGTGCTGCGGTGGCCGGTGCGTTCGTCGATATCGATCCACGTCGGGATCGCAGGACCCCGCTGGCTACGTGATGCGATTCGTGTCGGCGGGGCTTCAACAGTTGGGCGTCTCGTGTCTCCAGCCGACGTTGGCGGGGCGTCGGCCAGTGGCGACATAATCCACGACGACAAACCGGGCGGTCGCTACGGATACTCGGGCGAGAGCGGCGGGAATCTCCAGCAGCCCGGTGTCCGGTGACTCGTAGACGGTGATGGGCGTGTCCGGGTCGAGTTCTGCGGCGTAGGTGTTGTCGGGCAGCCAGCGCAGCGCCGCCCGGTCCGCGTCGATGTCGATGTCGATGCGCAGTGCGGGCTGGTCGTGGGTGCCGACGGTGAGGGTCTGCCCGCAGCCACCGTGGGGCATGATCGACTCGATCTGCTCGTCGAATCGGCGACTGGTCTTCTCGGCGTTGGTCAGCTCGTAGGGATGGCCCTGGTAGTCGCGTAGCAGCAGCGTCATCGGGTGATCCTTCGTCCGGTGCCGACGTAGACACGGTGCCACCATGCCGCGCCGGCGTCGCGAGTGACCCACACGCCCAGGCGGCTTCCTTGCGGGAGGATGGCGGGCAATACCTTGTCGCAGGTCCAGGGATAGCTCTGGTCGCGGTCGTTGGTGCCGCAGACAGTGTTGTCGACTGCGAGGTCTGACTCGGTGCTACCCGTGAGATGCATGCGCGCGGCGGCCCTGGACTCCACATGATCGTAGAAGGTGACCGGCGGGCCACGCAGTCGATCGTGGTCTAGATCGGCGGCGATCGACCGGTCGCCTCCTCCAGACGTTATCTCCTCGCCGTTGAACAACCCCACTGTGGGACGGGTACGGCCCGCGAGACGCGCTTCGAAGCGGCCGACGACAGCGCGCAGGCTGTCCGGCAGAGCGCCGGGACCGCACCGCTCCCAATCGGAGCCGACCGGCCGAGGGACTTCATCAGGCTGCCGAGGGGACTGCACGGCCTGGTCACCATGCGGAGACGGTGCGGGCGCGGCGGGCAGCCCGTTGTCGGTTTCGGCTCGCTGTCGTGCCGAGGCACCGACGCCGCAACTGCTGGTTCCGCGGCCTGCTGATGGGCGACACCAACGTCCGACCGATGACGGCCGAGAGGCGACGTGGCCGGCCACGATGCAAGCCGTGGAGTGATGGATGGCCTCGCCCGCTGTTGCCGGCGGACCATAGGCACTGCCGATCGGGTCGACTCTTCACGAATCCGCGCCAATCCCTTCACAAGGATGACTGTCGATGGACATGATCCCTAGAGATAGTCGTTTTTCATCCGCTGTCGCGAGGAGGCCCGCCATGCGCGTGACCCGAGAATCCCACCGATCCCCGTTGCGGCGGCGTGTCGCCGCGACGGTCATCGCCGTCGTCGCTGGTGCGGGCATGGCGACGATCAACGCTCAGCCCGTCTCTGCCACGCCCCCGGGCATCCCGTCCAAAGCGACCGCCCAGTCGCAGCTCAACGCCCTCACGGTCGCGGCGCAGGGTTCGATGACCGGGTACTCCCGTGACTTGTTCCCGCATTGGATCACCATCAGCGGTAGCTGCAACACCCGCGAGCAGGTCCTCAAGCGCGATGGCACTTCTGTCGTGGTGGACAGCTCCTGTGCGGCAACGTCGGGACGGTGGTACAGCCCGTACGACGGCGCGACCTGGTACGCCGCGTCCGACGTCGACATCGATCACGTCGTGCCTCTGGCCGAGGCGTGGCGCTCCGGTGCCAGCTCGTGGACGACCAGCCGCCGGCAGAGTTTCGCCAACGACCTGTCCCGCCCGCAGCTGATCGCGGTGACGGACAACGTCAACCAGGCCAAGGGCGACCAGGACCCATCCACCTGGCAGCCGCCGCTGTCGTCGTACCGGTGCACCTACAGCAAGATGTGGATCACCGTGAAGTACAGCTGGGGGTTGAAGCTCCAGTCGTCGGAGAAGTCCGCACTGCAGAGCATGCTCAACACCTGCGCCTCCTGACCGCACTCAGCGAGGACCAGCCACGAGCCATGGCCGGAGGCCTCCCACAGGAACCAGCCAGTTGGGTGGGGCCGGCAGGCTCATCCCGTGCTGGATGTGAGGGGCCGATGTTCGACGGGATGAAATCGACCGAAACAGTGTCTTGAGTGGCACGTCCGGGCAAATCCACGTCGAGATTGGCAGCGGCTGGTCGGAGCTGATCCCTGACTGATGACTACTATGCGGGAGGCGGCTCCGGTCAACGCGCCAACGCGAGAGTGACCTGCGCGGGCAGCTCGGAAGTGGGCTGGCGTGGTTTTGTTGATGTCGACCTGAACGGGGTCGTCGATCCTTCCGGCTACACCTACTCGGTCGTCAAGAACCTCCCGTGTAGCCCCTGACGCCCCAACCACCGTCCGAAACCAATGGGCAGCGACGCTCGTCTCGGTTAGAGCATGTGTCTCAGCCACGCGTGGCAGGCCGCGAATGCGCCGGTCACGCCGTAGTTGGTGGTCAGGGTGGCACGGTTCGCCTGAGGAACACCAGAGACGGTCACAGGGGCTCGGCAGTGAGAGAGGTGAGCGGTGTGGAAGTCGGTTGGCGCCCGCACCCGGACGCCGTCAACGATCGGACGGATCTTCTCCCTGTCGAGCCCGGCCGCGTCGTAGGCATTGGCGCCATCTGCGATCTGAGGCCGCAGCGCCTCGACGAAGCGGATACGCAGAGCTTCTCCGTCAGTGAGTTCGTCACGCTGGAAGATGGCCGGCGCGTGATCCTGCACAAGGATCGCGGCTTCACCCTCGGCTGGAGATCAACTGACCCACGTTCTGGTGCTGTTCCGGTCGGCGAGACCCGGGACAGCATCACCCAAAACGTGTTGAACGTCGTGCTTCCCGACGATGAGGAAGGCGCCGAGGACCACCCTTGGTCGTGGCTGGCCGACCTCGCTCGGGCACGCGGCCTGAATGTGACCGCGGAAGACCTGCGAGGCCTTCCGTACGAGGTGGTTCTCACCGACAAAGTGACCCAATGGCTCGCCCCCACCTGAAGCTCGACTGCATCCAGCCACGACGACCATCCCAAACCCGGGGCCCGGCCCCGCCGACCGCCGAGCTTTTCGAGCGCGGGCCGGGTTTCGAGAGTTTCGAGAGCCGCCTACGCGCGGGCGCGCGAAGCGCCCCGACCCCATGAGTGGCCGCCAGCCCAAGAGCGCCGCCACAACAAGCGCGGGCGCGTGAAGGTCCACAAGTTCCGGGAAGAGGCCCACAAGCCGGGTGGCGAACCCCCTGAAGTAGGCCGCGGAAACGCCGCACCCGCGTGCCGCTGGCGTGGCGCGGCTGGGGTGCGCGGTGAGCGTCGTACGGTGCGGGCGTGACGAAGTCTCGTGCCCGGCGGCAGGCCGCCGCCGACGCCACGTACCGGCGAGCGCTGAACCTGCCGACGAACGGCGAGCTGCCCAAGCAACTCGGCGCCACCGGGGCCAGCAGCACCTCCGGAGCCGGTAAGGCGTCGCGCAAGCCTCGCCCGAAGAAGACCACGGGCAAGAAGACGGCTGCGGCCGCCGGGAAACGCCGCGGCGCGGGCACCCAGCCGCGCGCGAAGCAGACCACCGGCGTCGCGGCCAGCTTCGCCGGCACCTGCGTGACGTGCGAACGCGGCTACCCTGCCGGAGCCCGGCTCGGGAAGGTGACCGAGGGTTGGGCGCATGTGGCCTGCGCCGAGGCGGTCCGCGAGCGGGACCGGATCCTGCGTGGGGAGACGTTCGCCGCGCGCAAGCCGTCGGACTGGCGACTCGGTAAAGGCCCCTCGTCGGCCCGGGTTACCCGATAACCACCCGAGGACCAGGAGGCCAGCCCGGATGGCGCGGCGCAAGATGATCTGCGAGCGGTACGAGGAAGGCGAGTCGGAGTTCGGCAACAGCCTGGACGCCGGTCAGTACTTCGCCGCCGTTGCGTGCGAGGAGCTGCCCCGGGAGGTGCTGCGCGACGACCGCAGCGTCACGCGCGGGTACGCGGTCGGGTTCGGCCAGTGGTTCTTCTTCCCCGCGATCGAGCCGGCGCTGGCGTTCGGCCGGGCCGCCCGCATGTCCGTGGACTGCCCGGCGTACGGGGTGTACGAAGCCGCCCGGGAACTGCAGTTCTGCCACCGCCACGGCGTCGACGAGCGGGTTCTGCTCCTCACTGGCGAGAGCGTCGACCGGCGGCCTGGCGAGGTCGAGCACCTCAAGCGGTTCGTCCAGGGCGTGAAGGAGAACGCCTGGTCCGCGCACTGGCACCCGCCCACTGGCTACATCACCGACCACGTCAACGGCCGGACGCTCAAGACCCGGCGGCGTTCCCTACCGCTCTGACAGACCACGCCGCCTGTCCGGGGTTGCCGTTTGCTTAGGACCCGAACGGCAACCCTGGCCGCTCTCACAGCGCAGGTCAGCCCCGCTGTGACAGATTCCGGTCGACAGGCGACTGACACTGTCTGTGTCACCGGAAGGTGGCCATAGGGGAGCGAGATCGCGGGAGAGGGCGGTGCTGCGTGTCCGACCGGGCGTTCGTGCAGCGGCTGCGGACCTCCGGCGGCCCGTCGCACGAGCTGCTGGTCTTGCTCGGTGAGCACCGCATCCTGACCACGGACCAGCTGGCCTGGGCCACCGGCGCGCCGGTCCGCACGGTCCGGCACCGCCTGGACCGGCTGCGGACCGCCAGTCTGGTCGACGCGGTCCGCCCGGGCCGGGAGTCCGGGTCCGCGCCGCGGCACTGGTGGCTGCGCATCGCCGGCGCCCGTCTGGTCGCGGGGACCGCCGCCGCGCCGGGCCGGCAGCGCCCGTCCGGGCTGCACGTGGCGCACGCGGCGGCGATCGGCGAGGTGTGGCTCGCGGTCCGCGACCACGGACCGGCCGCCGGCCTCGCCCTGCGGCGCTGGTGGTCGGACCGGGCCGGCTGGCAGGAGTGGGAGTCCACCAGGTCGGGCAACGGCACCCGGACCCGCCGGCTGACCCCGGACGCCGTGCTGCTGGTCGACGTCGACCACGCCGGCGTGATCGGCACCGCCGCGGCGTTCGTCGAGGTCGACCTGGCCACCATGAGCCAGGCGGTGCTGCGGGAGACGGCCTACTGGGACCGCGTCCGCCAGTTCGCCGACGTCTGCGCCGCCGGCGAGCAGGTTGCCCGACTCCTGGATGCCCCCGCCGCCGCGCAGCTGCTCGCCCACTGGCCGCCGGCCACCCGCCACCGACTGCTCGACGACGACCCCGACGTCGTCGACGCGCTCCTGGCATGGTGGGCCGACCGCGACAACCCGGTCCTCACCGACCACGCCCGCACGGTGCTGGTCGACCGGCACGCCGCGGCGTGGACCGCGCAGGCCGAGCAACTGCTCGCCGCGACCGGCCACGGCGACCACCCCCGGCTGCGCGCCGCCGCGGCCGCGTTGCAGACCGGACGGCTGCTTGACGGTACGTGGTCGACCAGCTGCGCCGGCCGCCCACGCGCACCCAGGAGCAGGCCCAGGAGGCGGCACTCGAGGACTACCGGGCCGTACGCGACGACCAGGTCGCCGCGGTCTGGGCCGCGCTGGGCTGGCGGGCCCGCCGCCGCACCACCCCCGCCCAACTCGGCGCCGACCACGACCGCGACCACCTGATCGTTGCGACACCTGCGCGATCGCCTACCCACGCCCCGACCCCGCCGGCCCCGACTGGCACACCGGCGAGCACTGCCCCCACTGCCACGCCGGCACCCCGCTGCCGTACGCCGACCGCGACCAGGTCCCCACCCTCGACGAGCGGCTCGCCGCCATCCGCGCCCGCCTCGCCACCGGGGGCAAGGCGACCTTGCCCCCACCCCGCCGCCCGGGCGCCGCGCCGACCGCTACCAGGCCGCTACCAAGGCGGTAACGTCGCCGGCGAGCATTCCGGCCTCGCCGTAGCTTCCGAACCAAACACAACTCCAACCCTGGTCAGGGGCCCTGCGCGAACGCCTGGAGCCCAGGATGGTTATCCCATCTTTGACCAGCGCTGGAGTTGTTCTTGGTCCGG
>NZ_JBFAVI010000197.1:0-12311 GCF_040679695.1 Micromonospora sp. NPDC052213 | reverse complement strand
GCACGGCCACCCTGCCCTAAACACCCGCCGGCCCGGGGGCGGTGGACACACCGCCCCGGCGTCCCGCAACCCGTCGTCGTGCCGGTCAGCGGGGTGCGAGCGTCCGGCTCAGCCGGATCTGCCACACCTGCGGGCCGTCCTGCAGCCACTCGGTCGTCACCGCGCCGCCGTAGCGCTGGTCGATCTCGGCGAGCAGCGGCCGGGGCGCGTGCGGCGCGACCAGGATCAGCGCGTCACCCGCCCCCAGCCGGTCCAGGGCGGCGAGCGCGGTGGCGTGCCGCTGTCCGTGCGGCAGGTCCCGGACGTCCAGCCGGGGGTCGATGCCCAGCACCGGCGCCTCGCCTGCGCCGGCCGGGGCGTCCCCGCCGCACCCGCAGGAGCCGCCGCCGCACCCGCCCCCGGCGGCCGGCGTCGCCTCGCCCAGCAGGTCGTGCATGCCGGCGAGCAATCCCGCGAGCGAGACGTCGGCAGCTCCGACCAGTAGCGGTACGACCAGGTGGTTCTCCTTCTCGAGGTGCACCGCGAACAGCGCGGCGAGGGCGCGAGCGGCCGCCGCCGCGGGCGCCGCGCGGGTGAGGCCGGCCAGCTCGGAGGCGAGCCCGACGATCGCCTTGTGCTCACCGAGCATGCCGTCGACGAGCAGCTTCCCCTCGGCGAGTGCCGCCGCGGCGGGGTACAGCGCGGCCTCTTCGGCGTGCGCGTGCGGCAGCAGCTCGGCGTGCAGCCACCGGACGAGTTCGTCGCGGGCGCGCATCGCCTCCGCGTCGTCGCCGCGGCCGGCTGCCTCCACCAGGTGGTTGGTCAGGGTGTCGAGGGTGGTGGCGAGTGCGGCGTGGTGCTGGACGACCGCTGTGGCCGCCTGGCGGTCCGCGGTCGCTGCCGACTGTGACATGGCGCCCTCCCGGGTTTTGATGCCGTTTGACGTTGTAACGTTAACCATCGTGAAAACCCGTGGAGAAGGGCCGGTTGGGGAGACGATCGGCACTCCCCGCCATCGGGCCCTCGACACCCGGAGCCGGGTGGCGGTCCGCAACCTGGTGCGGCTCTCCCTGCCACCGACACCGTCCGAATCGGACCCGTCATGACCACGCCCCGGCCGATACCCGTCGCCTGGCGGCTGCCAGCCCTCGCCGCTGGCGGGGTCGCCCTGCTCACCGGCCTGTACGCGGCCCTGCTGCTGCTCGGCACCCGGGTACCCGCGCCCCCAGGACAGCTGGCGGAGGTGCACGGGCCGCTGATGGTCCTCGGCTTCGTCGGGACCCTGATCGCCCTGGAGCGGGCGGTGGCACTGGGCGACCGCTGGGCCCTGCTCGCGCCGGCCTGCTCCGGCGGCGGCGCCCTGCTGCTGGTGCTCACCGGGCCGAGCCTCACCGCCCGCCTGTTGCTGATGGTCGCCTCGGTCCTCCTGCTCGGCGTCTACCGGCAGATCTGGCGGCGGCAGCCGGGCGTCGCGCTGCTCGCCCAGGCCGCCGGCGCGCTGGCCTGGTACGCCGCCGCATTGCTCTGGCTCGCCGGACTCACCGTGGCCGAGATCGTGCCGTGGCTGGCCACGTTCGTGGTGGCCACGATCGCGGGGGAACGCTTCGAACTGGCACGGGTGGCGCTGCCCCCGCGCGCCGGTCGGTGGTTCCTCGGCGCCCTGTCGGCACTGATGGCCGGCGTGACCGCCACCGCCGTCTGGCCCGCCATCGGCCCGTACCTCTTCGGCGCGGGACTGCTCGCCGTGGTGGCCTGGCTCGCCGCCTTCGACGTCGCCCGCCGCACCGTCCGGAGCCGGGGTCTGCCCCGGTACGTGGCGCTGGGCCTGCTCGCCGGCTACGCCTGGCTGGGACTGGCCGGACTGCTCTGGGCCGGGGCAGGCGCCAGCGCTGACGGCCCCCGCTACGACGCCACCCTGCACGCCGTCTTCCTGGGGTTCACCATGTCGATGATCTTCGTGCACGCCCCGGTGATCCTGCCGGCCGTGCTGCGCCGACCCCTGCCGTACCAGCGCCTGCTGTACGCGCCGTTGGCGCTGCTGCACGCCTCCCTCCTGGTGCGGGTCGTCATCGGTGACGCCCTGCGGGTGCAGCCGGTGTGGCGTGGGGCCGGCGTGGCCAACGTCCTCGCGGTCCTCGCCTTCGTCGGCCTCGCGGCGGTGTCTTCGCGGCGACCGCCCCGGAACCGGGACGCGTCGCCGACCCGACCCGTTGCGACGGCGGTGCGGTGATGGCCGTGACGGACCGGGCGGCCACACCTGCGTCGACGGGAACCGGTCGGGCCGGCTGGCACCGGCGGGTGACCGCGCTACCGATGGCGTACCTGGCCGGACTGGTCGTCCTCGCCTTCAGTCACCCGTTCCTGCCCTCCTGGCGTTGGCTGGCGATCCACCTTCTCCTGCTCGGGGCGGTGACCAACGCGATCGTGGTGTGGAGCGCCCACTTCACCGTCGCCGTGCTGCGCGCCCCGGCACCGCCGAACCGCCGCGGGGAGACGGCCCGTCTCGCCGTACTCAATGTCGGTGTGGTGGCGGTGCTGGTCGGCGCCCTGGTTGGCCGGCCGTGGGCCGGCGTCGCCGGCGCGGCCCTCGTCTTCACCGCGATCGTCGCCCACGCCCACTGGCTGGCCGGCCGCCTGCGCGCCGCACTGCCCGGCCGGTTCACGGTCACCGTCCACTACTACCTCGCGGCGACCCTCGCCATCGGCGTCGGCATCCCGGTCGGAGCCTGGATGCTGGTGGTGGACGACGCCACTCGTCCCCGGCTGACGCTCTTCCACGCCCACGTCAACCTGCTCGGCTGGGTCACCCTCACCGTCCTCGGCACGCTGCTGACGCTCTGGCCGACGGTGCTGCGCGCCCGGATGGCCGCCGGCGCCGCCCGCGCCGCCGCGCTCGCCCTGCCCCTGCTGACCACCGGACTCGTCCTGCTCGGCGTCGGGCTGCTCGCCTGGTGGCGTACGGTCATCGGGGCCGGCCTGGTGCTCTTCGTCCTCGGGGCGCTGACCGCGCTGCGTCCCGCCGTCACCGCCGCCGGCGCCCGGCCGCCCGCCTCCTTCGCCACCTGGTCGATCGCGGCGGCCGCCGGCTGGCTGCTCGTCGCGCTCGCCGTCGACACCGCGACCCTGCTCGCCAGCACCGGGCCGGAGGCGGCGGCGGGCCGCTTCGGGATCGTGCTCGTCCCGTTGCTGGCCGGCTTCGTCGCGCAGGTCCTCATCGGGTCGTTGAGCTACCTGCTGCCGGTGGTCCTCGGTGGCGGGCCGGGGCCGGCGCGGCGCCGCATCGCCATCCTCGACCGCAACTGGCCGCAACGGGTGGCGATGGCGAACGCGGCCCTGGTGGTGTTCGCCCTGCCGAGTCCCCCGTTCGTTCGCATCACCACCTCACTGTTGATCCTCGCCGCGCTGGTGCAGTTCCTCGTGCCGGCCGTGCGGGTCCTACTCGCCGCGCGGAGGTAACCGTGTCCGGGCCCGCCCCCACCACGCCGACCCGCCCCCTCGGCGGCGTCGCCGTGGGCCTCACCCTCGTCTTGATCGCCGTCCTGGTCGGCGTCGCCGGCCAGCGGCTCTCCACCGCCCCGTCCGGCGCCGGCACGACCGCGAACGGCTCCGTGCCGGCCTCCGGGCGCACCACCACCGTCTCCGTGGTCGCGCAGGGGATGCGGTTCCAGCCGGACCGGATCACCGTTCCACGCGGTGACCGCCTGGTCATCGAGGTGACCAACCGTGACGATCGCCGCCACGACCTCGTCCTGGCCACCGGCCATCGGACCTCCACCGTCGGCCGTGGGGCGACCGCGCGCCTGGACGCCGGCGTGATCGGGGGACCGGTGGCGGGGTGGTGCTCCCTGCCCGGGCACCGCCAGGCCGGCATGACGCTGACCATCACGACCACCGACGCGCCGGCCGGCGCCGGGCACGAGAGCGGGCACACCGCGCCCGGCGCGGAGGTGCCGCGCGTCGACGCCATGGCCGCCCCCGCGGCGACCTTCACCGCCCGGGACGCCGCCGCGCCGGCCACCCCGCCCGGTCGCCTGCACAAGCGGGAACTGCGGGTGCGCGAGGTGGAGCGCGAGGTCGCCCCGGGCGTACGGCAGAAGCTCTGGACGTTCGACGGCATGGTCCCCGGGCCGGTGCTGCGCGGCAAGGTCGGCGACACCTTCGAGATCACCCTGATCAATGACGGCACGGTCGACCACGGGATCGACTTCCACGCCGGTGCGGTCGCCCCGGACGAGGTGATGCGCCCGATCGACCCCGGGCAGCGGTTGACCTACCGGTTCACCGCCACCCGGGCCGGCATCTGGATGTACCACTGCTCGACCATGCCGATGCTGCACCACATCGGCAACGGCATGTACGGCGCGGTGATCATCGACCCGCCCGACCTGCCCCAGGCCGACCGCGAATTCGTCCTCGTCCAGTCCGAGCTGTACCTCGGCGGCGACGGCGAGCCCGGCGACCTGGCGAAGATGCAGGCGGAGCGGCCCGATGCCGTCGTCTTCAACGGCTACGTCGCCCAGTACGCCCACCGGCCGCTACCCGCGCGGGCCGGCGAGCGCGTCCGCGTCTGGCTGCTCGACGCCGGCCCCAACCGGGGCAGCTCCTTCCACGTCGTCGGCGCCCAGTTCGACACCGTCTACCGGGAGGGGCGGTGGGAGAGCCGGCCGGCCGACCCCGGCGGGGCCCAGGTGCTCTCGCTGACTCCGGCCGCGGGCGGCTTCGTCGAGATGGTCTTCCCCGAGCCCGGACACTATCCGTTCGTCAGCCACGCCATGGTCGACGCGGAACGCGGTGCCCGGGGCGTCTTCGAGGTGACGCCCTCCTGACAGCTACCGCCGCCGCGACGACCGTCGGCCACACCAAGCTGGCGCACGCCCATCCCGGCCAACCTCCCCAGCGGGTCTACCCACCACTGTCCGCGGTCGGTACGCCGCCCGGCAGTCGGGCCGGTCGGCGTGTCGACGCCCGCCCCCGCCGCCTCGCCGGCATCGTCGACGTCGTCGACCGGCGGAGGGTGCGCCGAGGCCGCCGCGACATCAACCTGCACGCCGGCCACCTGCTCGCGGCCGCTGCCAGCGAGCGCGTGGAACAGGACGTCCGCCCGGTCGGCGTCTCCCTCGGTCTCAGGGGCACTTCGCGCGGTCGGTTCGCTTACCGTCACGGCCACGCTGCCGCGCCGCTGCGGCGCGGGTTGAGTCCGGCTGGCACACTCGCCGGATGACAAGACCCACCATCCGGGCCGAAGTCGAGTCGGGTGCCACGTACGACGACCCGGCCGAGGAACTGCTGCTGGATCTCGCCGAGCAAGTCCACTCGACGGGCGAGGAGTTCCTGGTCGTCCATCGCACTGACGCCCCCGACGGGCAGACCTACATCCAGTGCGCCGAGATCAGGGACGACGACGGGAGGTGGCGTCTGGTCGTCGAGTACCGCGACGGCGGGCCGGACCGCCACTTCCGGGCGTACGCCGACGAACTGGACGTGCTCCAGTCGGTCATCACCGGTTGGGCGGCCGGCCGGCCCGACTGGCGTGGCGGCCTCGAATGGGAGCGGCTCACGTTCGATCAATGAGACGCCCTCGAACCCGACAACCGGACCATTCAAGGACGCGTGGCGGCTGCGGCAACACCGCGATCATCGCTATCCTGTCGCGGCAGCCGACCGGCTGACCTCCATCGCCAGCAGCGAAGCCACGTGATGCAGTGCCTTGGCAGCGGCGGTTGACTCCCGGGAGACCCATGGTGCGCGACATGGAACTGCGGCATCTCCGCCGCTGTATCGAGTTGGCCGTCGAGGCTCTGGAAGAGGGCGACGAGCCGTTCGGCTCGGTGCTGGTCGACGCCGACGGGATCGTCCTCGCCGAGGACCGCAACCGGGTGGCGGGCGGCGACCGGACCCGCCACCCGGAGTTCGAGCTGGCCCGCTGGGCCGCGGCGAACATGTCCCCTGAACAACGAGCGCAGGCGACCGTCTTCACCTCCGGCGAGCACTGCCCCATGTGCGCGGCGGCGCACGGCTGGGTGGGTCTCGGCCGGATCGTGTACGTGGCTTCTTCCGAGCAGTTGGCGGGCTGGCTGACCGAGATGAACGTGCCCCCGCCACCCGTGCGGTCTCTGCCGATCCGGGACATCGCTCCCCACGTCGTGGTGGAAGGGCCCGTGCCTGACCTCGCCGCGGAGGTGCGCGACCTTCACCACCGCTACTACGGCGCACGCTGAGGCGCGCGTCTCCACCCGATGCCGCCGCAGCGCGGCCGGCCGCCCCGGGCCGTCACCCGGACAGCGTTTCCGGTGTGCCGCGGGCTGGCTCTGGTCAGCTGCGACGGAACCAGGGGGCGGCGGTGGTGTCGTTCTTGTAGAAGCTGATCAGCGCCTGGGCGACCTTTCTCCGGCCGGAGGTGCTGGGGTGCACGCCGTCGCTCTGGTAGTCAGCGCAGGACCACTCCAGCCCGTCGCTGCGCCCCGGCACGCCGCCCACCACGTCGTCCGCGCCGAGCCCGTCCGCCCACAGATACGGGCCCCAGGCCAGCCATGGAGCCGGGGCGCCGCCGCCGGCGTACGCCAGTCGAGGATCTCCGGCGATCTGGTCCTCGACCAGCCACTTGACGGCAAACGCCTGCTCGTAGGCGCCGGTGCCGCGGGTCGGGGTGGAGTAGTCACCGTAGGTGCGGCTGGACAGGTGGACGATTCGCAGGTTCGGGTACTTGCTCCGCGCGATGGTGACGATGCTGCGTAGGGAGTCCCGTAGCTTCTGCGCCCCGCCGGGGAACGCGCCCAGCCCGTCCCCGGCGAACTGCTGCTTCAGCCAGACTGTCTGCACCTGGGCCGGGGTGACCCCGGCCTGCCCCAGCCGATCGTTGAGGATCTGCCAGGTGGTGCTGTTCGGGTCAGCCCAGTCGGTCGCAGCACGCCCGCCCTGGGCTCCGTCGACCATCACCAACCGGGGGTTGATGGTGGTGTCACCTGCCGCCGCCTGCATGAACGCCTGGAACTCCTGGGTGGTGTTCGACATGCCGATCGAGGCGAGAACGATCCGGCCGTCGGTCGGGTCGGCGGCGCCCGCCGCGTTGCGGGGGACGACCTGGGTGGCCGCCAGGGACCGCCCCGCCGAGTCGTGCGCGGCCGGGCGGACGTTGACGCCACCGGGGTAGAGCCCGCCCTGCGCACCGAGGTACGTGCCGGTACGCAGGTCCGGCAACGGCGTGCGACCGGTGTGGGTGCGCGTGCAGTCGGATGCCTGCGCAGCGGTGGGTGGACCGGCAACCGCCAGTCCGGCCGCCAGCACCAGGATGCCCAGGGCTGCCGGCACCGATCGGCCGCGTGGCCGGTCATGCCACGAGATGAGTCTCATCCGCTCCTCCACGCTCGACAGCGAACGGCGACGGCGCTTCCGGCCTGCACATTATATGGAGACGCATCGATTGAATAGTGGCGCGGTGGAGCGGACACGGCTCAGCCTCCACCCGCCGTTGCGGGTGGGTGAGAATGATGGCATGCCGAGCCGTCTCACCGTCATCGCCATCGACGCCGTCCGACCACGACTGATCGCCGACTTCTGGTGCTCGGTTCTCGGCTGGCAGGTTGTTGAGGAGGACGGCGAGGTGATCACCATCGCGGCCTCCGACCGTTCCTGGCCGATGATCGACGTGGCGGCCGTCCCCGAGGGCAAGGTGATCAAGAACCGGTTGCATTTCGACCTGCGGGCCGACGGCGTGTCCACCGCGGAGGAGCTTGACCGGTTGCTCGCCCTCGGTGCGCGACGCGTCGACGTGGGACAGCCCTCCGACGTGAGCTGGGTCGTGCTTGCTGATCCTGAAGGCAACGAGTTCTGCCTGCTGTCACGCCCTGTCCAGGAGCTCTAGGGCACCTTGGCCCGTCGTCGTCGAGATCGACGGGCTGCTGTGCAAGACCTGTTCCGGGGCCGAGACGACCGCCGCGGAGAGCCGAAAATTTCGGACGGCGATGTCGAGAACCCGTGGCTGGCTCCGTCCCCGCGGTGAAGGTGACCAGAATGGGTCGCACAGCACCGAGGGGAACACATGGCCAAGTACTTGCTGCTCAAGCACTACCGCGGCGCTCCGGCTGCGGTCAACGACGTACCCATGGACCAGTGGACGCCGGAGGAGATCTCGGCGCACATGCAGTACATGCACGACTTCGCGGCCCGGCTCGAGGGGACCGGCGAATTCGTCGACGGTCAGGCGCTCGCCCCGGAGGGGACGTTCGTCCGGTACGACGGTGAGGGTCGCCCGCCGGTCACCGACGGCCCGTTCGCCGAGACCAAGGACCTCATCGCCGGGTGGATGGTGATCGACGTCGACAGCTACGAGCGCGCCATCGAGCTGGCTGGTGACCTGTCGGCCGCCCCGGGGGCGGGCGGGAAGCCGATCCACGAGTGGCTCGAGGTGCGCCCGTTCCTGGCCGCGCCGCCCACCATCACGGAGTGATCTGATGGACGAGGTTCTGCTCCGGAGCCTCACGCCGCGCGTGCTCGGGATCCTCGTCCGCCGCGGAGCCGACTTCGCGGCGGCCGAGGATGCCGTGCAGGACGCGCTGGTCGAGGCGGTCCGCGTCTGGCCGGCCGACCCGCCGCAGGACCCTAAGGGCTGGCTGGTCACCGTGGCCTGGCGCCGGTTCCTCGACGCGACCCGGGCGGATGTCGCCCGCCGCCGGCGTGAGGACCTCGTCGACGAGGAGCCGGCGCCCGGGCCCGCGCCCGCGGTCGACGACACGCTCCAGCTCTACTTCCTGTGCGCCCATCCGTCACTGACGCCGTCGTCCGCGGTCGCGCTCACGCTGCGCGCCGTCGGTGGGCTGACCACCCGCCAGATCGCCCAGGCGTACCTGGTGCCCGAGGCGACCATGGCGCAACGCATCAGCCGGGCCAAGCGCACCGTCTCCAGCGTGCGGTTCAACCAGCCCGGCGACGTCGCCACCGTGCTGCGCGTGCTCTACCTGGTCTTCAACGAGGGCTATTCCGGCGACGTGGACCTCGCCGCCGAGGCCATCCGGCTCACCCGGCAGCTCGCGACCTCGATCGAGCACCCCGAGGTGGCGGGGCTGCTCGCCCTGATGCTGCTGCACCACGCCCGGCGCGCCACCCGGACCGCGCCCGACGGCAGTCTGATGCCACTCGCCGAGCAGGACCGCGGCCGATGGGACACCACGTCGATCGCGGAGGGCGTCGAGATCCTGCAGGCAGCCCTCGCCCGTGACCGGCTGGGCGAGTTCCAGGCCCAGGCCGCCATCGCGGCACTGCACGCTGACGCACGCATCGCCGAGGAGACCGACTGGGTGCAGATCGTCGAGTGGTACGACGAACTCGCGCGCCTGACCGACAGCCCGGTCGTCCGGCTCAACCGCGCGGTGGCCGTCGGCGAGGCCGACGGACCGCGCGCCGGGCTGGCCGCGCTCGCGGCGCTGGACGACTCACTACCGCGCCACGCCGCAGTGGCGGCATACCTGCACGAACGCGACGGCGACCTGGCCACGGCGGCACGGCTGTACGCCAAGGCGGCCCAGAAGGCCCCCAACCTCGCCGAGCGCGACCACCTGACGCGCCAGGCCGCCCGGCTCAACGCCCGCCGGTGTCGCTGACGGGTCGCGCTCGGATCCCTGCCCGGGCCGGCCAGCCGGTGGCAGCGGTGTGGTCGTCCTTCGACCAACTCCTCCCGGTCCGGCTCCGAGGACGTCGAGATCGATCGTCCTGAGGCGGGGCGGGTGCCGCCCGGTCGATGCGTGCCGTGCTCATCGTGGTTGCCGCCGATCGCGGCGGGCGTACTTGGCGCGGAACTTCTCCACCCGGCCCTCGGTGTCGAGCATGCGTCGCCTGCCCGTCCAGAAGGGGTGGCTGGCGGAGGAGATCTGCACGTCGATGACGGGGTAGGTGTTGCCGTCGGTCCACTCGATCGTCTGGTCGCTGGTGGCGGTGGAGCGGGTGAGGAAGGCGAAGTCGGCGGCGCGGTCGCGGTAGACGACGGGGTTGTAGTCGGGGTGGATGCCGGATCTCATGCGGGTTCTCCTTCGGTGTCGGTGTCGGCCGGGTCGAGGTCGGCGAGCGGGAAGCAGCCGGTGAACGGGTCGTCGTAGCCGCGCCAGGCGTCCTCGCCGTCGGCGAGTTCGGCGTCGGTGAGCAGGCAGCCGGTGAGGGTGCGGTGCAGGCCGGCGGGGTTGAGGTCGAGGCCGATGAAGACGAGGTGCTGGTTCCGGTCGCCGTAGTAGGGGTCCCAGTCGATGGCGGCGGCGAGCCGGCGGTGGTCGGACGCCTCGTCCCAGTACGGGTCGGGGAGGGCGGCCAGCCAGCGGCCGAGGGAGCCGAGGCTGAGGCCGCCTCCGGCGAAGTCCCAGGCGATGACGGCGTCCGGTTGGCTGGCCAGCCACAGGTGCCCTCGGGAGCGGATCACCTCGGCGTTGACCTCCTCGAGGGCGTCGTGCAGCCGTCGGGGGTGGAAGGGGCGGCGGGCGCGGAAGACCGCGGACACCACTCCGCAGTCGGGGTGTGGATGGTGCAGGCCGAGGTGGTAGCCCTCCAATCCACGGGTCAGGACGCCGGGGGTCTCGGTGCGGTGCCGGTGGGTGCCCCGCAGTTGGCGGGCCAGGGCGGCGGCGTCGATCTGGTCGCCGTCGACGCGTATCTGCGTCGCCCATGGCGCCATGCGCTCCAGCAGCACCGACAGCCGGCTGGTCTCGTACGCACCCTCCCGCGACCGCCCCCACAGGACGAGGGTGTCGACGTACTCGATCTGGCGGACGATGACGTCGGCGAGCCCGCGGTCGTCGTTGTCGGCGGCGTGGATGCCGAGAGTCTTGAGTTCGTCGGTGCTGGCCAGCCCGTCGAGCAGGTGCTCCGCGTCGACGATGGTGACGTACGAGTCGACGTGCAGCAGGTCGGTGATCGGCGCGCCGTCGACCAGGCAGTGCGCGCAGACGGCGGCGACGGCTTCCGGCTCGACCACCTCCGGCAGCATCAGCACCAGATCCCGGTGCGGGTGGGCGCGCGCCAGCCGGGCGAGGGTCGGCAGCACGTCCTCGCGCAGGGTGCAGGAGACACAGCCGTGGGCGAGTGCGATGCGCTCGTCCTCGAGTATTCCCTCGCTGTCGCGCACGATCCGGTGGACGGTGCCGGCGCCGAGGCCGGCGAGGTCGTGCCGGACCAGCAGCAACGACGGGTCCGCCACGAGCAGGCTGCGGGCAACGGCGTACGTGGCGGACGGCCAGAAGCCACTGAGCACGGTCAACGACGGTCGGGCGTCGGACGCCGGAACTCCGGCGTCGGCCGGTGCGAGCGGGGACGTTGACATCGCGGTCCTCTCGACTTAGTTGAAAACGATTGTCATTATAAGCACGTGGTCGACGGCGCGCGGCAGGCCAGGTCTTCTCGCGTGAGGGCGCCGGGGGTGGCCCGGCGACGGCGGTGGCGTGGTCGCGGTGCGGGTCCGGTCGAGGTTGTTCGGGGCCCCGGGTGGAGGCCGCCCGGTCGGCCGCGGTAAGAATGAAAACGATTATCGTTACGACGCTTCGTTCCTGAAGGAGTATCTGTGTCCCGTCGCTGTGATGTCACCGGCGCGAAGCCAAGCTTCGGCAACGCCGTGTCCCACTCCCACCGGCGCACCCGCCGCCGATGGAACCCCAACCTGCAGAACCACCGCTACTGGCTGCCCTCGGAGCGACGCTGGGTCCGTCTGACGCTGACCGCCAAGGCGTTGAAGACGGTGGACCGCAAGGGCATCGAGAAGGTCGTCGCGGAGCTGCGCACCCGGGGGGTGACGGTCTGATGGCTCGGCAGACCGACGTCCGCCCGATTGTCCGGCTGCGCAGCACCGCCGGCACCGGCTACACGTACGTGACCCGCAAGAACCGCCGCAACGACCCCGACCGGCTGGTGCTGCGTAAGTACGACCCGGTCGTCCGCCGGCACGTCGAGTTCCGGGAGGCGCGCTGACATGGCCCGCAAGAGCCTCGCCAACCGACAGGCCCGCCGCGCCGACCTCGTCGCTCGCCACGCGCCGTGCCGCGCCGAGCTGAAACGGACCATCGCCTCTCCGGACACCGACCCGGCGGTGCGGGACGACGCCGTCCGCAAACTGGCGCGACTGCCCCGCGACTCCAGCCCGGTGCGGCTGCGCAACCGGGACGTCATCGACGGCCGACCGCGAGGTGTGCTGACCCGCTTCGGGTTGTCGCGAGTGCGGTTCAGGGAGTTGGCGCTGCGGGGCGAGCTGCCGGGGATCCGCAAGGCGTCCTGGTGACGACGCCACCCACCGCGCCGGCATCCGGGTCGACGAGGTCGGCGCACCCGATGGACGCGGGTGCGAGAAGAGGAATGACCAGGCC
>NZ_JBFAVI010000196.1:0-12418 GCF_040679695.1 Micromonospora sp. NPDC052213 | reverse complement strand
GGCCAGCCTGTGGCCGCCGACCTCACCGCCCGTCCCCGCAAGCCCTCGTCGACGGCCTGCTGGCCCGGCTCGACCCGTGGCGGGCCGGCTACCGCCGGGCGAGGCGGAGACGCGACGTGGCTACCGGAACCGGGCGACGAAACGGCGCTGCCAGGGGGTCTCGACGGCCCGTGCGGCGTAGTGCTGCCGGACGTAGGCCACCGCCTGGTCGTTGGGCACCCCGTCGATCACGGCGAGGCAGGCGAGGGCGGTGCCGGTGCGTCCCTTCCCACCGCCGCAGGCGACCTCGACGCGTCCGTCTTCGGCACGAGCCCATGCCTCGCGCAACGCGTCGGCGGTCGCGGCACGGTCCGACGGCAGCCAGAAGTCGGGCCAGCGCAGCCATCGGTGCTCCCACGCCACCGGGGTCGGCTGGCGACCGAGGAGGTAGAGCGCGAAGGTGGGCTGCGCGCCCTGCGGGAGCGGGCGGCTGAGGGCCCGGCCGCGGACGAGTCGGCCGGAGGGCAGCCGGAACACGCCCGGCGCCGTGGGGTCCCATGAAGTGGTCATTCGTCGTCAGGGCCGCCGCACCCTCGCGGGTCGGGGTGCCCGTCCTCCTCTCGATCGAGCTTGTGCCGTCCGGCCGGTCCTTCGTGGCTCATGTTGTCTCGGATCATGTCGTCCCGGCTGGACG
This sequence comes from Micromonospora sp. NPDC052213, assembly GCF_040679695.1. Classification (NCBI taxonomy): domain Bacteria; kingdom Bacillati; phylum Actinomycetota; class Actinomycetes; order Micromonosporales; family Micromonosporaceae; genus Micromonospora; species Micromonospora sp. NPDC052213. The sequence goes on along the minus strand of NZ_JBFAVI010000196.1, from coordinate 11,745 downwards.
GCGGCCGGCGAGGAATCGCGGGGCCCACCAGTTCGCCTCGCCGAGCAGTCGCATGAGGGACGGCAGGACGACCGCGCGGATGACGGTGGCGTCGATCAGGATCGCGGCGGCGAGCCCCACGCCGAGTTGCTTGAACTCGACGATCGACAGGGTGGCGAAGATGCAGAACACGGCGACCATGATGATCGCGGCGCTGCTCACCGTGGACGCCGATGAGACGATGCCCTGCTCGATCGCCTGCCGGGTCGCCACGCCGCGCTGGACCGCCTCACGGATTCGGCTCACGACGAACACGTGGTAGTCCATCGAGAGCCCGAAGAGGATGACGAACAGCATCAGCGGCAGCCAGGACACGACCGCGCCGTTGGAGGTGAACCCGAGGAGGTCCTCCGCCCAGGTGTGCTGGAACACCAGCACCAGCAGTCCGTACGAGGCGGCCACGGAGATCGTGTTGAGCAGGATCGAGGTCAACGCCACCACCACCGAGCGGAACGTGACGAGCATGACCAGGAAGGTCATGGCGAGTACGAACGCGACGACCGGCGGCAGCGCGGCAGCCATGCGGTCACGGAAGTCGGCGTCGCTGGCGGTACGGCCGGCCACCGCCCACTCCGTGTCCGGGACCGTGCCGACCGTCCGCGGCAGCAACTCGGTACGCAGCCGGCGCAGCGACTGCGTCGCCACGTCGCTGCCACTGGTGCCCGCCACGCGGACGGTGGCCAGGAACACGGTGCCGTCGGCGGACCTGCGCACGGTCGGGGGGCGGTCCTGGGCGAACCGGCTGTCCCCCTTGAGCCGCGTGGCGAGCGCGGCGATCTCCCGCTCCACCGCCGGTCCGCCGGCGTCGTCGGTGCGGATCGCAACCAGGTGGCTGGTACCGAGGTCGTTGCTGGGGAATGCCTGGGCCAGGCGGTCGTAGGTGCGCAGGATCGGGATCGAGCGGGGCAGGTCGGTGGAGGTCGGCCGTTTGAGGTTCATCCCCAGTGCCGGGACGGCGACGACGACCAGCACTCCGACGGAGATCACGAACGTCACCAGCGGCGCGCGCAGCGCTGGCCGCAGGACCGCCGCCCAGAAGCGGCTGTGCTCCGCCCGTTGGATCCGCCGGCCGAGAATCGGCACACGCGGCCGGTCCACCCACCGCCCGAGGGCGGCCAGGATCGCGGGCAGGACGGTGAGGGATCCGATCATGGCCATCCCGACGACCAGGATCGAGCCGGTCGCCATCGAGCTGAACGTGTTGTCACCTACCAGGAAAAGGCTGGCCATGGCGGCCATGACGGCGACGCCGGAGACCAGTACGGCATGCCCCGAGGTGCGGGCTGCGATCTCGACCGCGCTGCGATGGTCGCGCCCACGTGCCCGTTCCTCCCGCTCGCGGCGGAGGTAGAACAGCGAGTAGTCGACGCCGACCGCCATGCCGATCAGCAGGATGATGCTGCTGACCAGCTCGCCGGCCGGGAAGATGTGCGAGGCGAACTGGGCCAGTCCCATCGCGCCGGCCACGGCTGACAACGCCAGCACGACGGGTACGCCGGCGGCGATCAACGCGCCGAAGCTGAACAGCAGGATCACCAGCGCGACCGGCACGCTGATCAGTTCCGCCTTGACGAAATCCGCCGCCAGCGTCTCGGTCAGCGCCTTCGCCAGGGAGCCCGATCCCACCTGTTCCACCCGGAGGTCGGGATATCGCTGCTGCGCCTGCGTGGTGGCCCGCAGCAGCGGCCCGACCCGCGCGTCGGCGTCGTCCGCCGAACCGGCCATCTCCACCTCGACCAGCACCGCCTGACGGTTGGGGGAGGTGACCGGGTCGGCCACCTTCGCCACGTCGGGCAGGGCGCGCATACGCGCGGACAGGTCGATCGCCACGGCCTGAGCGCGGCCGGGATCGAGTTCGCCGGTCCGCGCCGTGATCAGGACGCTCTCCGCCGCCGGGGAATCGGGGAACGCTCCGGCCTGCTCGATGCGGTCCGCGCGGGCCAGTTCCCCGTGCAGGCTGTCCTGGCTGGTGGCCTCGACCGTGCCGACCAGGCTGCCACCGACCACGCTGGCCACCACGAAACACAGCCAGGCGGTGATCGCGAGCCAGGGATGGTTGGCGCTCCAACGGCCGACCCGCGTGGGGAGGGGCGCACGGACGCCGTGCCGCTGGTGGCGCGCCGGTGCGTGACCGCCGGCACCCGGCATCATCGGCCGTCCCCCGACCGGACCGCCGCGAACAGGCTCGTCCTGCCCTGGCTGGCGGTGCACCCGGCCAGCGGCAGGATCACCAGCGTGTGTCGACGCATGCCACAAACTCATGTCGACGACGCTATGGATCCACAGCGGCCCGGACCATGAGGTCGACCGCCGACCGCAGAGGGTCGACCCCAACGGCCGGGTACGGAAATCCGCACCCCCACGCGGGCTCAGGAGGCCGCGCTACTCCGTTCGGTGTGGTCGGCGCGCGGCCGATCACCGGCGCCACCATCGGCCGGCCGGCCCGTCCCGTGCGCGACAGCGCCGAGGGCGCAGGTCAGGCGAGGGAGGCGCGCAGCGCGGCGTCCTTCTCGGCCACCAACTGCTCCAGGTCCGCCTGGTAGGCCGCCATCCGGTCGAGCAGGGCGGGATCGCCGGCGGCCAGGATCCGTACGGCCAACAGCCCGGCGTTGCGGGCGTTGCCGATCGACACGGTGGCGACCGGGATGCCGGCCGGCATCTGCACGATGGAGAGCAGCGAGTCCATGCCGTCGAGGTGCTTGAGCGGCACCGGCACGCCGATCACCGGCAGCGGCGTCACCGAGGCGACCATGCCGGGCAGGTGCGCGGCGCCACCGGCCCCGGCGATGATGACCTTCAGGCCCCGGTCGACGGCGGCGCGGCCGTACTCGATCATCTTGGTCGGCGTGCGGTGCGCGGAGACCACGCCGACCTCGTACGACACCTCGAACTCGGCCAGCACCTCGGCGGCGGCCTTCATGGTCGGCCAGTCCGAGTCGCTGCCCATGATCAGCCCGACGGTGCCCACAGCGGCGTCCGCACGTTCACCGGTCCCGCTCACTGGTGTCCCTCCCGCAGCCAGCGGGCGGCCCGCGCGGCCCGCGTCCGTACGTCGTCCAGGTCGTCGCCGAGCACCGTGACGTGCCCGATCTTGCGGCCGGGTCGCACCTGCTTGCCGTAGAGGTGCACCTTGGCGCCCGGCTCCGCCGCGAAGAGGTGGTGCAGCCGCTCGTCGATCGACATCCCGCCCGGCTCGCCGCCGAGCACGTTCGCCATCACCACGACGGGCGCGGTCAGCGAGGTGTCCCCCATCGGGTAGTCGAGCACCGCCCGCAGGTGCTGCTCGAACTGCGACGTGCGCGCGCCCTCGATGGTCCAGTGCCCGGAGTTGTGCGGCCGCATCGCCAGCTCGTTCACCACGATCCGGCTGCCGGCGGGCGCGGTCGGGTCCGCGACCTCGAACAGCTCCACCGCGAGCAGGCCGACCACGCCGAGCGCGGTGGCCAGGTCGATGGCGAGCTGCTGGGCGGCGACCGCCAGCTCCTCCGGCAGGCCCGGCGCGGGGGCGAGCACCTCGACGCAGATGCCGTCCCGCTGCACCGTCTCGACCACCGGGTACGCGGCGACCTGCCCGAACGGCGAGCGGGCCACCTGCACGGCGAGTTCCCGGCGCAGCGGCACCCGCTCCTCGACGATCAGCCGGGTGCCGCCGGCGAGCAGCGTCGCGGCCAGCTCGGCGGCCTGCGCCGCGTCGCCGACCAGCCACACGCCCCGGCCGTCGTACCCGCCGCGGGCCGCCTTGAGCACGACCGGCCAGCCGGTCTCGTCGCCGAAGGCCACCAGGTCGGCGGGCTCGGCGACCGGTCGCCACGCCGGGTTCGGCGCACCCAGCTCGCCGAGCCGCTCCCGCATCACCCGCTTGTCCTGCGCGTGCAGCAGCGCGTCGGCCGGCGGGAAGAGCTTCACGCCCTCGGCGGCCAGCGCCCGGATGTGCTCGGTGGGGACATGCTCGTGGTCGAAGGTGACCACGTCGCAGCCCTTGGCGAAGGTGCGCAGCGCGGCGAGGTCGGTGTGGTCGCCGTACTGGACGTCGGCGGCGACCAGCGCGGCGCCGTCGTCGGGGGCCAGCGCGAGCACGCGCAGCGACTGGCCGAGGGCGATCGCGGCCTGGTGGGTCATCCGGGCCAGCTGGCCACCACCCACCATGCCGACAACAGGCAGACCGGTACGGGAATCCATAGCGGCGCCAGCCTATCCGGGCGACCCGTCCCCCGCCCCGCCGGATGGCCGATCGCACACCGCCGCCGCCGTGGCCTCAGCGCCGGCCGAGCTGGCCGACCAGGTCCTCCACCGTCGTCACCGGGCGCTCGCAGACGAAACCCCGGCAGGCGTACGCGGTGGGCCGCCCGTCGACCATCGGCCGGTCGGCGAGCAGCGGCACCCCGGCCTGTCCCGGGCGGCCCGCCACGATCACCGCGCCGGGCGGGGCGTGCCGGTGCGCCGCCGCCACCAGCGGGTCGCCGGTCGGCTCGTCGGTGACCACCGCGATCTCGTACGGCCCGGAGAGCAGCGCCTCGCCGACGGTGGCCGCGTAGCCGGTGAACCGGGCGTGCCGGCCGACGATCGGCGCCACGGTCGACAGCGCGGCCTCGGCGGCCTCCCGGTAGCGGGTCTCACCGGTCAGGGCCGCGTACGCGACCAGTGCCGCGACGATCGCCGAGCGCCCGGACGGGGTGGCGTTGTCGGTGGGGTCGGCGGGGCGGGTGACCAGCCGCTCGGCGTCGTCGGCGGTGTCGTAGAACCCGCCGCCGGGGGCGGCGAACCGCTCCAGCGCGACGTCGAGCAGCCGACCGGCCAGCGTCAGCCAGCGTCCCTCCCCGGTGAGCTGGTGCAGCGCGCAGAACGCCTCGGCCACGCAGCCGTGGTCCTCGAGCACGCCGGCCGGCTCGCCGACCACGCCGGCCCGGGAGACCCGGCGCAGCCGCCCGTCCACGATGTGCCGCTCGGCGAGCACCTCGCCGATCCGGATCGCGGCGGCGGCGGTGACCGGGTCGCCGGTGAGCGCGGTGTGCTCGACCAGCGCGGTGACCGCGAGCCCGTTCCAGGAGGCGACCACCTTGTCGTCCCGGGCCGGCTGGGGCCGGGTGTCGCGGACCTCGCGCAGCCGGGCCCGGATCCGCTCCCACCGGGCGGCCACCTCGGGGGCGGCGTCGTCCACGTCCCGGGCGAGCCGCAGCACGCTCGTGCCGTGCTCGACGCCCCTCCTTCCGTCCGGAGCGCCGTCTTGCGGCGCGGAGGCGGAATGAGGGGCGAACGTGCCCTGCTCGGTGACGGCGAACAGGTCGGCGGCGAAGCGGCCGTCGTCCTCCCCCAGCGCCTCCACGAGCTGGGCCGGGGTCCAGGAGTAGGTGAGCCCCTCGACGCCCTCGGTGTCCGCGTCCAGCGCGGAGGCCAGGCCGCCCTCGGGCGTGCCCAGGTCGTCGATCATGAAGGCGGCGGTCTCGGCCGCGACCCGGGCGGCCAGCGGGTCGCCGGTCAGCCGCCAGAGCTGGGTGTACGTCCGCAGCAGCAGCGCGTTGTCGTAGAGCATCTTCTCGAAGTGCGGCACGGTCCAGTGCGCGTCGACCGAGTAGCGGGCGAAGCCGCCGGCGAGCTGGTCGTAGATGCCGCCGCGGGCCATCGCCTCGCAGGTGTGCCGGGCGACCTCCAGGCTCCGCGCCGAGCCGGTGCGCTGGTGGTGCCGGAGCAGGAAGAGCAGGTTCATGTGCGGCGGGAACTTCGGCGCGCCGCCGAAGCCGCCGTTCACCTCGTCGTACTCCCTGCCGAGCTGCTCGGCCGCGGCGTCGAGCAGCGCGGCGTCCAGCGGCGCGGTGGGGCCGCCGACGGCCTGGGCTCCGCCGACGGCCTCGACCACGGCGGCGCCCTGCGTGATCACGGCGTCCCGCTGGTCCCGCCAGGCGGTGGCGACCGACTGGAGCAGCCGGACGAAGTTGGGCCGGGGGAAGTAGGTGCCGCAGAAGAACGGGGTGCCGTCCGGGGTGGCGAAGACGGTCATCGGCCAGCCGCCCTGCCCGGTCATCGCCTGGGTGGCGGTCATGTAGACGGCGTCGACGTCGGGGCGCTCCTCGCGGTCCACCTTGATCGAGACGAAGTCGTCGTTCATCAGGGCGCCGACCTGCTCGTTCTCGAACGACTCGTGGGCCATCACGTGGCACCAGTGGCAGGCGGCGTAGCCGACCGAGATGATCACCGGCACGTCCCGGCGCTTCGCCTCGGCGAACGCCTCGGCGCACCACGGCCACCAGTCGACCGGGTTGTCGGCGTGCTGGAGGAGGTACGGGCTCGTGGCGTCAGCGAGTCGGTTCACCCGACGACCATAACGAGCCGGTGCCCCGCCCGCCCGCGCTCCGCGCCCGCCCGGGTGGTGCGGTGCGCCGGGCCGGGTCAGGAGGCGCCGTCGGCGCGCAGCGGGAAGACGTTGGGCCGGGCCTCGTCGAGCAGGGTGCCCAGCACCGCGCCGATCTTGTCGGCCGGCATCGGCTTGAAGAAGTGGTAACCCTGCGCGGCCGTGCAGCCCAGCTCGGCCAGGGCGGACCGCTGCTCGGCCGTCTCCACGCCCTCGGCGACCACCCGCAGCCCCAACTCGTGGGCCAGGCCGACGGTCGTCCGCACGATCGCCGCCGCCTCCGGCGAGTCGGCCATCCGGATCACGAAGGAACGGTCCACCTTGAGCTCGTCCACGGCGATCCGGGTGAGGAACGTCAGCGAGGAGAAGCCGGTGCCGAAGTCGTCCACCGCGAGCTGCACGCCCATCGACCGCAGCGTGGTGAGCACCTCGTCGATGACCTCCAGCTCGCTCATCACCACCGTCTCGGTGATCTCCAGGACCAGCCGGTCCGGCGGCACCTCGTGCCGCCGCAGCGCCTCGGCGATCTCGGCGGGCAGGCGGGGGTCGAGCAGGCTGCGCGCCGACAGGTTGACCGAGATCGGCACGTCGACCCCGTCCCGGGCCCAGCCGGCGGCGACGGCGAGCGCCTTGTCCAGCACGTAGCGGGTGAAGCTGCCGAGCTGCTCGCTGTTTTCCACCGGCCGGATGAAGTCGTGCGGGCCGAGCCAGCCCCGGCGCGGGTGCCGCCAGCGGATCAGCGCCTCCACCCCGGTCGGCGCGCCGGTGGCCAGGTCGACCGCGGGCTGCAACGCCAGCACCAACTGGTCGTCGGCCTTCAGCGCCTCGCGCAGCTCGGCCAGCAGGGCCAGCTGGTCGGTGCTGGCGGCATCCCTGGTGGCGTCGTACGCGGCGACGCTGCCGCCGCCCTCCTTGGCCTGGTACATCGCGATGTCGGCCCGGCGCAGCAGCTCGGTCAGGTCGGCGGTGCCGGCGTCGGCGACCACCACCCCGACGGAGGCCTCGACGGACATCCGGACCCCCGCCACCTCGGTCGGCGCGGCGAGCCGCTCGGCGATCTCGCGGGCCTGCCGCAGCGCGTACGCCATCGGGGCGGCGCGGTCGCCGAGCACCGGGACCGACGTCAGCAGCAGGGCGAACTCGTCGCCGCCGAGCCGCGCGAGCAGGTCCCCGGGGCGGGCGAGGGTTCCCAGCCGGTTGGCGGTCAAGCGCAGCAACTGGTCGCCGGCGGCGTGCCCGAGGGTGTCGTTGACCTCCTTGAACTGGTTGATGTCGAGCAGCAGCAGCGCCACCGGATGGTCGTGGGCGAGCTGTCGCAGCGCCTGGTCGCCCTTGCTGAGCATGGCCGACCGGTTCACCAGCCCGGTGAGCTGGTCGTGCACCGCCTCGTACGACGAGCGGGCGGTCACCAGACGCAGCTCCCGGTGGGTGGCGGCGTCGTGCAGGGCGGCGGCGAGGGCGTCGCCGAACGCTGCCACGGCGTCGCGCTCCCGGGCACTGGGCGGGGCCGAGCGCGGGAAGCGGACCCGCAGCTCGCCCACCCGGGCGGCGCCCACGGTGAGGGTGCGGACCAGCTCGTGCTCCTCCGGTTCGGTCCGGCCCGGCGGCGCGACCTCCCGGTCGACCAGGTGACCACCCGGGTCGCCCCGGTAGCGCCGCCACCGACCGTCGCCCCGGGCGACGTCGACGTCGACGAGTTCGGCGTTGAACAGCGTCAGCGCCCCGGTCACCGCCGCGGTGGCGACGCCCCGCTCGTCGAGCTGGTTGAGCGCGGCGGTGGCCTCGGCGAAGGCCCGCCAGGCGCGGCGCTCCTGGTCGGCGCGGAGCCGGTGCCGGTAGGTCTGCTGGAGCAGCCAGAGCGGCGGCGGGAGCAGCAGCAGCCAGCGCGCGTCGAGTTCCAGCAGCGCCACCACGACCAGCCCGACGGCGACGTTGCCGACGAACATCAGCAGCTTGCCGCGGAGCGCGGCGAGCAGCGGCGGGGCGACCGGGATGCCGTGCCGGAGCGCCAGGGTGGCCCCGCCCAGCCAGGCGGTCGCGAGCAGGTAGGTGACCGACCCGGCGATCACGGCCAGGGCGAGCCCCGGCGTCGGCGCGGCCAGCAGCGGCCGGCCGAGCGCGGTGGTGACCGAAACGGCCAGCGCGGTGGCGGCGGTCAGCGAGGCCGTGATCCGGACGACCTCCAGCACCGGCCGGCGGTCGCCGAGCAGCGACATCGCCGACCAGGCGAGCCCGGCGCCGAGGAGCGTGGCGGAGGGCAGCCAGCCGGCGGGCGCGAGGTAGAGGCAGATGATCAGCGCGGCCTCGCCCCAGGTGATGCTCACCATTCCGGCGGCGGTGCGGAACCGCAGCCGGGCCAGCTGGGCGACGGCGAACACGACGACGGCGATGCCGAACCGGGCCGGCCCGCCGAGCGCGTCGTCGGCGGGGAGGCGCGTCGGCAGGGTCCACCCCACCGCGGCGGCGACCAGGGCGGTCAGCGCGACGGCGGCGGTGAGCAGGAGCAGCCGCGGCGGGGTGCCGCGGTCGTCGAGCCGGTCGGGCGGCTCGCCGGCCCTGCCGGACGTCACCGATCCCCTCCGCCCACGGGCCGATCGCCGGTACGCCGGGCGGCCGCTGCTGTGGTGGTCATCGGCGCCCCCTTCCGCGCACGGCTCGGGAACTCTTGGTCCCCCGGCGGAAGGCTAAGGCAAACCGGGTGGCCGCAACAGGGGGCGACGACCCGGTTCGACGTGAATCATGCGTGGACTACCCGTTGCGGCGCTGCTGACGCCCTTTGGGGGCGTCCGAGGATGAATCCTGCGCCGGCGTCCCGTCTGTCGGATCGACGACCGCCGAGTCCGCCCGGTGCGCGTCGACGGACGGCCCCTGCTGGGGGAACCGGTCGGGCAGCCGGCGCAGCCGGGCGTTCATGTTGCGGATCAGCAGGACGGTCGCCGTCCCCAGGATCAGGATGAGGAAGAGGCCCATCGGCCCCGCCAGGCCACCCGAGCGGGTGTCCCCGAAGTTGTTCTGGGCGAGCACCTGTGCAGCGGTCAGCATGGCGTTCCTCCGGTGTGCGGTTGGTGACCAGCGTAGCCGCCCGCCGGATCAGCGGGCATGGACCGTCTCACGCACCCCGGCGAAAAGGTCGGACTCGGGCAGCGGGCTGTCGACCAGCGAGCGGACCAGCTCGAAGTCCTCCGTGGGCCAGGCGCGCCGTTGCACCTCCATGGGCACGTGGAACCAGAAGCCGTCCGGGTCGATCTGGGTGGCGTGGGCCCGCAGCGCGTCGTCGCGGACCGGGAAGTAGTCGGCGCACTCCACGCGGGTGGTGATCCGGGGGCCCTTGTCGGGCCGGTCCTCCCAGCGGGTGAGCCACTCCGCGTAGGGCGACTCCCGGCCGGTGGCGAGGATCGCCTCGTGCAGGGCCATGATCTTGCCCTTCGAGAAGCCGATGTCGTAGTAGAGCTTGAGCGGCTGCCACGGCTCGCCCAGCTCCGGGTAGCGCTCCGGATCGCCGGCGGCGTCGAAGGCCGCCACGCTGATCTTGTGCGTCATGATGTGGTCGGGGTGCGGGTAGCCGCCCTCCTCGTCGTACGTGGTGACGACGTGCGGGCGGAACTCGCGCATCAGCCGCACCAGCGGGCCGGCCGCCACCTCGACGTCCTGGAGGGCGAAGCAGCCCTCCGGCAGCGGCGGCAGCGGGTCGCCCTCGGGCAGACCGGAGTCGACGAAGCCGAGCCACGCCTGCTCGACGCCGAGGATGGCCCGCGCGGCGTCCATCTCGCCCCGGCGGATCTCGGCGATGTTGGCCCAGACGTCGGGCCGGTCCATCTTCGGGTTGAGCACGCTGCCGCGCTCGCCGCCGGTGCACGTGACCACCAGGACGTCGACCCCCTCGGCCACGTACTTCGCGGTGGTCGCGGCACCCTTGCTCGACTCGTCGTCAGGGTGTGCGTGAACGGCCATCAGTCGCAGTCGCTCTGCCAACGTCGGCGCTCCTCGTCTCTGGCGGCCGGCGGACCCCCCGCGGGACCGCCCGGCTGACCTGCCGGCATCCTCCCCCCGCGCCGGGACCTGGCGGTGCCGACGTGTCATTCTTGACGACGGGACGGGCTGGGAAGATGGAACTCTGCCATTCTTGCCGATGCCGCCGACAACAACGCCAGGAGATACCCGCCGGTGACCGAGACGCACGCCACACTTCCGCCGGGCGCGCCGGCCTTCCCGCCCGGCAGGTACGGCCGCCGCCGGGAACGCGGCCGCCGCCGGCCGCTGCTGGCGGCGCTGCTCGTGATCGCCCTCGTCGCGGCCCTGAGCCTGGTCGCGGTCCGGCTCTACCGGCAGTACGGCGACCCGAACTACGACGCCCAGGTGATCACCTACACCGGCATCACCGACAGCCAGGTGCTGGTCGACTTCCAGGTCACCGTGCCCGAGGGCGGGTCGGCGGTGTGCCTGCTGCGCGCCCGGAACCGTGACGGCGCCGAGGTGGCGAGGGAAGAGGTCACGGTGACCGCCCGGCCGGGCCAGCGGCAGGTGACGGCGCAGCACCGGCTGGTCACCAGTGCCCGCCCCTTCATCGGCGAGGTGGTGCGCTGCCGGCCCCCGGCCTGAGCAGCCACGACGCGGGCCGGACGCGCCGGCACAGGCGACACGGCGGCGCCGGACGGGGTGCCGCCGGTGATCGTCGACACCCCCGTGTCGTACCGCACTGGTAGCTTGGAGGTTCACCTGTCAGCCAGCACGCACATCTGAGGAGACCGCCTGTGTCCACTGGCAACGAGGCGCCCGCCACCTGGCTGTCCCAGGACGCATACGACCGGCTCCAGGCCGAGCTCGACGAGCTGATCGCCAACCGGCCGGTCATCGCCGCCGAGATCAACGCCCGGCGCGAGGAGGGCGACCTGCGGGAGAACGGTGGCTACCACGCCGCCCGCGAGGAGCAGGGCAAGGCCGAGGGGCGCATCCTCTACCTGAAGGAGCTGCTCCGCACCGCGCAGGTCGGCGAGGCGCCGACAGCCGACGTGGTGTCCCCCGGCATGGTCGTCACGATCTACTTCGACGACGACAAGGACGACACCGAGACGTTCCTGCTCGGCTCCCGCGAGATCGCGTCGACCACCGACCTGACGGTCTACAGCCCGGAGTCGGCGCTGGGCAAGGCGATCCTGGGCGGCCGGGCCGGTCAGACCTGCACCTACACGGCCCCCAGCGGCGCCGACATCAAGGTGACCGTGGTCGGTTTCGAGCCGTTCTCCGGCTGATCCGCACCGCCCGGCACTCGCACGCCGCCGCGCGGCGGTGGGAGCCGGGCGACGCTCCGCACACCCCGCTGAGGCGTGACACCGACCGGTGGCACCCCACAGCCCCCAAAA
>NZ_JBFAVI010000195.1:0-12539 GCF_040679695.1 Micromonospora sp. NPDC052213 | reverse complement strand
CGACACCGACCAGCCCGACCCCGCCCCGATCGCCGCATAACATCAAACCGGATCCCGCGATGGCCGTCTCTTACACCACTCGCGTGGACGCGACCCCAAGATCGCTAGTCGATACGCCTCGCTAGCGTTAGGGGTGAGGCCGTATAGCTCCTCCCACGCCTTAGCTAGCCGGATTCCAGCTCGCCCCGCTCTCGCCATCACAGAATCGGCGGCAACCTGCACGCCCTTGGGGATGCGGCGCGTCAGGCCCGGCCGGCCGGCTCGGATGCCTACCTCGTAGGCGGATTTGCTGCGCTCTAGCAGAGCGTCAAGGTCTTCCTCGCCCGCGTGACCGCCATGGGCAAGGAGGTAGTCCGCGATCTGAAGAGGCGCGGCATGGTTGCGCAGCGCAGTGATTGCGGTCTTGAGCTGCCACGCACCGGATGCATGGTTGGTCTCCTCCGCGCGGAGGTTGGGCAAAGGGATCTTAAGGGTCTGACCCATGCGTTCCGCCAAGTCCGTGTCCAGCATCGGCACACGCCCACTGCCGTCGGAGTAGCGGCGAATCACGGTCAGGGCGTCTCGCACCCACGCCCAGAAGGACGAACTCATCCAATTCGGGACACCATCATGGAGGGCGTCGTATTCGGCGATCTGTTCCTCTGTGTCAACGCCCAGGGGTCGCCACGCTTCTTCGGTCACGCAGCCGATTGTTCCACGGCAGTCACGCATTACAATCTCGTGCCCATCGTCGCCAACACCTTCTTAGAGGGCATCTGATCCGCGTAGTGGCTGATTCACGTTCGGCCGTTGCGGGGATGGGGCTGGTTCGTTGATCGCCGCGTGGGCGTGCAGCGGCGTGGGTATCGGTCGGACTTGTCGGATGAGCGGTGGGCGTTGATCGAGCCGGTCCTGACCGCGTGGCGGGCGGCGCGGGTGGGTTTGGGGATCAGCCGGCCGGTGCACGACCTGCGGGAGATCGTCAACGCGATCCTGTACGTGGCCAGGACGGGGATCGCGTGGGAGTACCTGCCGCACGACTTCCCGCCAGCGAAGACGGTCTACGACTACTACGCCAAGTGGGAAGCGGACGGGACGACACAGCGGATCCACGATCTGCTGCGGGAGCGGGTCCGGGTCGCTCGCGGCCGCCACGAGAGCCCGTCGGCGGTGGTCCTGGACTCGCAAAGCGTGAAGACCTCAAGCAACGTCGGCGAGGACAGCCAAGGGCGTCGACGCGGCGAAGAAGATCAAGGGACGCAAGCGGCACATCGCCACCGACACCCTCGGACTGCTCCTCGCCGTGATCGTCACCGCCGCGTCGGTGCAGGACTCCACCGCCGGCCGGCACCTGCTCACCAGTGTGTCCGCGGACCATCCGACCGTGGTCAAGGCGTGGGTCGACGGTGGCTACAACACCGCCGTACGGGCGCACGGCGCCCGGCTCGGCATCGACGTCGAGGTGGTGCCCCGCCCTGCTCGGAAGGGCTTCCACGTCCAGCCCCGCCGGTGGGTCGTGGAACGGACCTTCGGCTGGCTGATGCAGCACAGACGACTCGTCCGTGACTACGAGACCCTCCCTCAGCGCACCCGGGCGATGATCCATTGGGCGATGGCTAACACAATGAGCCGCTATCTCACCGGAGAATCCACCCCAACCTGGCGAAACGAAAACACCTAATCGGACCAACCTCACCAAGCGAGATCAGATGCCCTCTTACTGGGCGTTTTGATCCTGCCTGTTCACGCTTGGCTGGATTAGGTCAATCGAATGCCAGCTCAGCAGAGTGGCCTCGTTGCGGCTACCGCCACCATTTGTCCCGACTGATGCCGCATCGATATGTCAGCTTCGTTCCGAGAAACCTGTCTGGTTCAGAAAGCGCCGGGATGGTCGGACTACCTGTGCGATCCACCACGCGTCGTCCACAGTAGACCTGCGGCATGGCCGAGCGACCTGCCTACCCCTCCGACCTGTCCGACGCCCGCTGGGCGCTGATCGCACCACGGTTGACCGCCTGGCGTCAGGCACGCACCGACGCCGGTGTCGGCGGACGCGCCGCCAGCCACGACCTGCGCGAGATCTTCAACGCGATCCTCTACGTCAACCGCACCGGCATCGCCTGGCGCTACCTGCCCCACGACTTCCCGCCCTGGCAGACCGTCTACGGCTACTTCACCGCATGGACCAACGACGACATCTTCACCCAGCTCAACTACCAGCTCACTGGCCTGGCCCGCACCAAGGCCGGACGCGCCACACAGCCGTCGGCCTGCGTCATCGACACCCAAAGCGTGAAGACCTCCACCAACGCACCCCTACCCACGCAGGGCATCGACGCCGGCAAGAAGATCGTCGGACGCAAACGCGGCATCGTCACCGACACCCTCGGCCTGCTCCTCGCCGTCGTCGTCACCGCCGCCAGCGCCAGCGACAACACCGTGGGCATCAACCTGCTCGACCAAGCCAAAGCCACCTATCCGACCCTGGCCAAGACCTGGGTCGACGCGGGCTTCAAGAACAAGGTCATCGAGCACGGCGCCACCCTCGGCATCGACGTCGAGGTCGTCACCAAAGACCCGCAAGTCAGGGGATTCTCGGTGGTCAAGCGGCGATGGGTCGTCGAACGCAGCCTCGGCTGGATCATGCTGCACCGGCGCCTGGCCCGCAACTACGAAGCCCTACCGCACAACTCCGCCAGCATGATCCGCATCGCGATGATCGACAACCTCACCAAACGCGTCACCCACGAAACCACCCCAACCTGGCGAGACATCTGAAGGCGGCATCACTCGCAAAATACGTGAATCAGACGCCCTCTTAGAGCGTCCACCCGGTGACGTGCCGCGGTTTCGGTGTCCAGGTCGTCATCGCCGCCGGTGTGATGGCGCCACTGCGCCAGGTATGCAGCAGACGCTCACAGAGAAAGCGGGTCGGGGCCGCGCGACGCGCGACCCCGACCCCACCGGCGACGATCAGCCGGCCGCGACCTGGCTAACGCTGCCCTCGTTGTGTCCGAGGACGATCTGCGGGCTGGTCTGGAAGGCGATCCTGCCGGTGTTCGGGTCGATCACCTTGATCCGCCGGTACAGGCAGTGCCCGGGGGTGATGGTGATCCGGCCGCCCGGGGCGACGGTGCCCACCTTCTGCAGCTTGTTGTCGTACAGGTCGTAGAACCATGCCTCCAGCTGGTAGTAGCCGGTGTTGGTGTAGACGATGTCGCGCACCAGGGGGTAGGCGCTGGTCCGTGCCACGGTCGTGCTCTTCGTGGCGGTGCGTCCGTCAGGGGAGAACGCCGTGATGGTGTAGGTGACGTTGCCGTCGTGGCTGCCGCCGTCGACGGTGCCGGTCCACTCGGCCTGGGCGGCCTGCGTCCGGTCGGCGATCACCGTGCTGCCCCGCTTGACCTGGATCCGGGTCGCCCCGTTCGCCTTCCACGTCAGCGTGACGGCGGTGGTGCTGCACGCGGCCACCTGCGAAGCGGAGGAGGTGAACGAGGCGATCGTCGGCGGCCCGCTGGTCCAGGCGGTGATCTCGTCGTAGTCGGAGAGGTAGTGTCCGGCCTTGACCGGCACCACCATGAGCCGGTACTCGACGTTGGATGACAGCCCGGTGATGGTGTGGGTCATTCCGCCGGTGCCCGGATGGGCCGGCACGTCGATCCGGGTCGCCAGCCCCGTCTGGCCCACGGGCAGGTAAGCGACCCAGTACTTGTCCTCGCCCTCGGCGTTGTCGGTCCACCGCACGGTCAGGGTGGTGTCCGTGCGACCCACCACGGTGAGGTCGCCGGCCTTCGGCAGTCTGGCCAGCATGGTGTTGGCACAGACCTCGTTGGAGGTCGTGGAATAGAGGTCGTTGAAGGCGACGACCCGGTAGCAGTAGCGGGTGTTCGGGTTGAGGCCGGTGTTGCGGTACGAGGTGTGGCTCGGGTGCAACGGGGTCACCTCGTGCCAGGCGCCCCCGGCGTCCGACCGTTCGACGCGCAGGCCGGTCGCGTTCGACGTGTTGTTCGTCCAATGCAGCCTGAGCGAGGTGTCGGTGATGTCGTCCGCCGACGTGATCGGCTCGACCGTCGGCGCCGCCACCGCTCCCGGCGTGACGTAGGTCTTGCAACCGACCTCGGTGTGCGTCGTGCCGTACGACAGGTTGATGGCGGTGGCGCAGACCCGGTGCGTGCCCGCGGTCGTGTTCACCGGCAGGGTCAGATCGAAGCCGTGGGCGTTCCCGTACTTCGGGTACGTGGTGGCCACGTCGGGCCGGTCCAGGTCGGCGAGCACCTCGCGGGTCCAGACGCCGTCGACGCGGATGACGACGCGCGTGGGGGTGGTCGGCGCGTCGGGGTCGGCCGCCCAGCCGCGTACCCGGACGGTGCTGCCGGTGCGGGTGACCTCGTCGACCGCGCCCTCCGGGGCGTGCCTGATGGTGAAGGTCTGGCAGGCGAGCTGGGTGTTCGTTCCGGCGCCGACGTTGACACCGTACGCGCAGATGGTCTGCTCGCCGTCTCCCGACCGGTGCGGAATGTTCACGGAGTAGCCGTGGTAGCTACCCCACGCGGAGTACGTCGTCGTGAGGAAGGAGTAGTACTGGTTGGCGGTCACTGTCGCCACGTGCACGCCGTTGGAGTAGAACTGCACGTCGATCGGGTCGGTCGTGTCCGGGTCGAGGGCCCAGCCGCGCAGGCTGATGCTGTAGCCACCCATGCCCGACGGCGGCACGATGGCCCCGACGGGGTTCACGTTGACGGTGAGGTTGACGCACCCGATCGCCTTGGACAGCCCACCGCCGACGTTGTTCGCGGTGGCGCAGACCTGGCTGCCGGCCACCGCCGGCACGGTGCCGGCGAACTGTCCGGTGCTCGAGCTTGCGTAGACCGTACCGACGTAGGTCGTCCCGACCCGGACACTGACCCGAACCGAGCCGCCGTCCGGATCGGTCGCCCAACCCGTCACGTAAACGCCGCCGGGCACGCGCTTCGCGCTGGTCAGAGCGCCGTCCGGGTTCGCGGTGGCCGGCGGGTCGTCGACCTCGTTGCAGATGGATGGCGGATCGGGAACGTCACACAGCGGTTCCGCGTTAGCGGGCGTCACCACCGTCAGCGCGCCTGCCACCGCCATCAGGGCCGCCAGCAGCGCGCCCCGGATCCTTCGCCGCACGAGGCGATTCTTCTCTCGCATACTCGTCGAGACCTCTCTGATATTTCCCATCGGTGCCGGTGACGATCCACATTCCGATATCCCGGGATCAAGGGAATACGTCCCGAGACAGCCGGGGACTTCCGTCCCCCCGGTGCATGGCGGGCCCCGGGACTGATGCCGGCACAGGCCACCGGCGACGGCAGCAACGAAGCTATGAGACAGGACCCGTACGATCCTCCGCCCATGGGGTGATCGCCGGGTGGAGATCTGCGGCGAGGACTCAATCCACGGGTGGACGCGAGCCGCCACTGCGACGACCGGCACCCATCAGCCCGCTGGCCCGGCTGACCACCGCCAGCACATGCACCTGATGCCGTTACAGCTGATACGTGGCCTGACCTGCGGCTACAACCCGAACATGCAGCGGGTCCTGGTCATGCTGCTCGCCGGCCACCGCGAACCCGACCGCATCCGCGTCAGCGACTTCGCGGACGTCGCCGCCCGGCAATACATCAACCTCGACTGCGTCATCGAGATCCTCACGGCCATGGACATCGTCAACGACGACCGGCCTCCCGGCCTGGAGAGCTGGATGGCCACCAGACTCGCCCGGCTGCCCGGCCTGTGGCGTCGAGACCTGAGCAACTGGGCGCGCACGCTGCGCGACGGCAGCCCGCGAAGCCGACCCCGCAACTACAGCACGGTCCGTGCCTACGCCGCTGCCGCGATCGACGCTGCCGCCAGCTGGCCGCAGCGCGACCACCTGCGCGAAGTCACCCGCGAGGACGTCCAGACCTACCTCGCCACGCTGCACGCCCGACGCCGAGAAACAGCGACGACTGCCCTGCGCAGCCTGTTCCGATGGGCCAAGACGAACAAGTTGGTCTTCCGCAACCCCACCCGCGGCCTGCGAGGCCCGAACGTGCCGGACCCGATCTGGCCGCTGCTGGCACCGGACGACATCAGCGCGAGCGTCAACGCCGCATCGACCCCGCAGGCGCGGCTCTGCGTCGTGCTGGCCGCCGTCCACGCCGCCAGACCAGGACAGATCCACGCTCTGCACCTCGATGACCTCGACCTCGCCGGCCGCCGGATCACCATCGCCGGCAACCCCCGTCCACTGGACAACCTCACCGCCCAAGCGCTGCTCGACTGGCTGACCTACCGGCGCGAGCGCTGGCCCAACACCGCCAACCCGCACCTGCTCGTCAGCACCGCCAGCGCCATGGGCCTCGCACCGGTCAGCGCCACCTGGATCCTGAACCTGCGCAGCCTGCCCGGCACCCTCGAACGACTGCGCATCGACCGACAGCTCGAGGAAGCCGTCACCACCGGCGCCGACCCGCTGCACCTGGCCGCCGTCTTCGGGTTCAGCGAAGGCACCGCCATCCGCTGGGCGACCAACGCCCGAGAACTCATCGGCGGCCCTCACGCGGACCGCCTCCCCGAGTTGCCCTGAACCCCGGTGTCCGCATGGCATGATGTCCCCTCAGGACACCCGGATTCGCCGTGCGAACACTTGGGTTCAGCCGAACTCGCGGACTTTCAGCAGCGCCGCAGGACCAGCACATCCTCGTGCGCCACCAGGTGCACGGGGATGCCTTGGTCCCTGGCGCGGCGGACGGCCAGGAGCCCGAACATGTTGGCCCGGTGCACGATCTGCCCGTCACGAACGGCGGCGAGCATCGCCGCGCACCGCTGTACCGGGACCAGCCCGACCGACTGCGCGACAGCGAGGAGCTCGCCGGGCAGGTCGATCAGGTCGTCGCGCTGGCGGCGTACTGGCCGGCAGGTGATCACCACGGTCCCGCCGGGACGCAGCAGTTGGTAGCTGGCGGCCAGGATCGCGGCGAACCCGTCGAGCAGGCGGGACCATCCCGCGTAGGCGAGGTTGCCGCTTTCCCGGCTGCCGTAGTGGTGGTCCCGTTTGCGTACCCCGGTACTCGTCGTGAGCACGAGGCCGTGAGTCCAGCGTCCGTACGGCGGTGAGGTGAGCACGAGGCTCACTCGACCGACCGCGGACGCGGGCACCAGATCGAGCAGACCCCTCGCATCGCCGGTGAGCACCTGCGCCACGCCGGCGGCGCCCTGCGACGCCGCGAGGGCGACGTTGGCGGCAGCAAGGTCAGTAAACCGGGGCTCGATGTCGATCCCGATCCCCTGCCGACCAAGGTGCATGGCCTCGACCAGGGTGGTGCCCGACCCGCACATCGGGTCGAACACCAGATCGCCGGGCGCCGTGTACGAGCTGATCGCGTGCGCGGCCAGGTGGGGCAGCATCTTCCCGGGATGGCTGGAGGTTCCCGGGACGTAGCGGCCTCGCCGCTGGTCCCGGGCGGGCTGCTGGCAGGTCAGCCACACCGAGGTGACCGGCAGGGACTCAGCCATCGGTGCCCCCGGTCTCCGACGCGCTGCGGGTCAGGATCAGCACGTCGGTGTGGATGTCCAGCTGCGTCCGCTGGCCACGCCGAGGCGGCCGGTCGGCCGCCACGATGTGCTGCAGGTACGCCAGCCCGGCCCGCTTCGCGGCGATGATGACGTCGACCGGCAGGGTGACGTCGCCGTGCGGCAGCAGCACCGCCACGCAGCCGCCCAGCGCGAGGCTGGCGTGGCAACGGACAAAGAACTCGACCGGCGGGGTGGTGTCGTCGACCGGCCAGCCGGTGACGATCAGCGTCGCCGGCTCCCGGCCCCAGCCGACCTGTCGGGGCGCATGCAGGTGGCTGCGGCGGTGCGCGGCGATGACCGCGCAGGCCAGCTGCGGCCCCACGGCCAGATCGATGACCAGATCGGACGGGTGGGTGAGGTTGTAGACCAGCCGCACGCCCATCGCGTTGGACATGGTCTCGCCCTCCTGCGGGGCGGGGACCGGCCAGACGGTGATCGGCACGGGCGGGTCGCCGGGCACCACGTCCCCCACGGGGATCGGCGCACGGCGCGGGTTTCTATCGGTCATGGGCACGGTGGCCCCCGGACCGGCAGGGCGTACTGACGATCCCCAGTGCGCCGCTGACAGGCCGATCGAACCCGCCCCCGACCTGACAGAACCCGTCCCGCTGACCGCTTGACAGCCCGACCGGCGGCCCGCTGGCCGTCCTGACGGCGGCGAACCTGACAGAACCGGACACGGCCTGTCTCAGTCTGGCAACAGCCTCTGGTGTCAGGCCGTGCTGTCCCAATCGAGATCACGGGCCTCCGCACACCGGCGGAGCACTCCCTTCCGAAGGGGACATCACCATGGCAACGACCACCCGCACGAGGACGGCCAACACGGCGCTGACCACCGCCGAGAAGGCATTCGAGCTACTGACCTGCGAACCCGCACCGCTGGTGTTCGACGCGCGCCCGGTGCCGGGCCTGCCGGACACGACGGTGCCGCTGAACGAGCTGCGCAAGCTGCTGATGTACGAGCGCTACGACAGCGACACCACCGACGAGCTGTGGCGGCAGCTCGCCCACCACGCCCGCGAATGGGGACCGGCCTGGGTGGTCGGCGCGATCGGAGTAGCTCTGCCCGCGCTGACGCACCTCGCGGCGAAAATCAGCCGCGGCTACGTCCGGCATGCCGACGACGTGGACTCCGAAGTCCTGGCCGGGTTCCTTCAGGCACTGCGCACGGCGGACCTCGCCCCGCCCCGACTGTGGCTGCGGCTGTGCTGGGCGGCCTGGCGCGCCGGCGCCACGGTCGTCAAGGCCGACGACGGCGACGAACTGCCGTTGGACCTGTCGACCGGGTCGCGGTCGCCGAGGATGCCCTACGGGCACCCGGACCTATTACTTGGTCGGGCCGCCGCCGCCGGCATGATCACCGCCGAAGCCGCCGAGCTGATCAGCGCTACGCGCTTCGGCGACGCGTTGATCGAGCACCTGGCCGCCGAGAAGGGCGTGACCGCGTCGGTCCTGCGGATGCGCAGAAGGAGAGCGGAACGCATCGTGGCAGCTGCCGTCTCACGAGGCGACCTGTCCGGCGCGGTCCGCTCGTCCGGTGTCCGTGAGGCCGCCATGGCTGCCTGACAACACCGCCCTGCGTACGGGCCGGAGTACAGAGGTATGTACGGCCGAGATATGGGTTGAGCGGCCGCAAGCCCAGCTGCGGCCGCTCGGTTTGGGGTATCCGGGGACCGATGCAGCCGGGTAGGTTGCATGCTCCGGAGTCCGTTCTCGGTCGGGGTGGTACGTGGCGAGCATCGAGAAGATCACTGGTGAGCTACGCGCCTTGGCAGCGGGTGTGGAGCGGGCTCATCGCCTCGCGGCTGCCGTCGACGGTCAGGCCCAGGAGGTCGCTGTGCGCGCTGCCGGCGCCGGGTTCACTGCGGTCGCTGCCGGAATCGCCCGGGTACGCGCCGCCGTCTCCACCATCCAGGGCGAGTTGGGCAGTCTTGCGACTGCGGTCGGGGAAGCAACCAAAACCGCCGCGAGTGTGCCACAGCAGGCGACCCCGCAGGAGACCATCGCCGCACTGGCACCGGTCCAACAGGGCCTCGCCAGCGCCCGCGAGACCACCACCGCGACAATCGCGCACGTCGACAACGCCCGGCACCTCGTCAGCGCGGCTCTGCACGGCGGGCAACCCGGCCCGCTTCTGCAGTCCCTCGACGGCATCAAGCAGGTGTTGGTGCTCCTCGTGCAACGCACCGGCACCGCCCAGCAAGCTGTCGAAGCGGCAACCAACCAGGCTCGGCAGGTGGGATTGTCGGGAAACTGACCGGGGCTGGCGGTCCCCTACCGGCCAGCCCTTCGCCGCCCCTCAGCAACGACTCGTTGCGCGTCGCACCTGTTCAGGAGCAGGACCACCACGACGTGTTCCCGCCGTGGAGCAGGCAACCCACGGGGGTCAGGAACGGCACACCGACCGGACCGCGTACCAGGATCGGCCCCAGGGTGGACGCCAGCACCCGACGAGCGCTGGAGTTGGAGAACGAGTGCGCCGACACCGTGGCCGCCAAGGGCTACCAGATACACCAAAATCCGACCCCGCAGGAAGCCAGTGACGCCCGCGTCCGCACCGGCGACAGCGGTAACCCGGACAAAGATCCGGACTACCTCGTCGAAGGTCATGTCTTCGACTGCTACTCGCCGGCGGCTCGCACGTCGGTGCGCAATGTCTGGAGCCAGGTCCGCGAAAAGGTCGATGACGATCAGACCCAACGCGTGGTGGTGAACCTGCAAGACTGGAAAGGTGACATGACGGCTCTGCGGCGCCAGTTCGACGACTGGCCCATCGACGGGCTCAAGGAACTGGTCGCGGTCAGACCCGACGGTACGATCCAACAGATCATCCGGCGAGACTGACAAGGGGCAGACAATGACCGTCGAGTTCCGTCTGATCCTGGCCGGCGATCCTCCCGTCGACGAGATCGCCGCCCTGACCGCCGCGGACCCGCGCGAGATGCCGCAGCCGGCGTCGGATCGGCGCCTGTTCACCGCCCGCCTGTACGACCAACGCGGCTACGCCATCACCGTCCGCTCCGGCACGCACGGCTACTACGAGGCCGAAACAGACGACGACTCCCGCTGGGAATGGGAACCCGAGACGTACGTCAACATCACCTTCTCGATGCGTGCCGACGACCTGGTGGACAAGGGCATCCCCAACATGGCGATGGCGGTAGCCAGGGTGCTGGCCGGCCGGGACGAGGACGCTGCCCTCATCCAGGATGGCCACCATCTCCTCCTGACCCGCACCAACGGCGTCACCCGCACACACCGCACAAGCTGGTGGAACCACTACCACCTGGAACACCTCGTCACCGGCTGAGCTCGCGTCTCGATCCCATCGCTGGCCGCATGCGGTGGGGTCGACCAAGACCGGAAGGTGCGGGAGGCAGCAGCCGGCCCGACAGAAGCGCGGCACCGAGGTGTGTGCTGGGCG
Source organism: Micromonospora sp. NPDC052213 (assembly GCF_040679695.1). NCBI lineage: Bacteria > Bacillati > Actinomycetota > Actinomycetes > Micromonosporales > Micromonosporaceae > Micromonospora > Micromonospora sp. NPDC052213. The sequence goes on along the minus strand of NZ_JBFAVI010000195.1, from coordinate 1,555 downwards.
ACTACGAGGCGCCTGTTTCCGGTGGCTGCCGCGGCTGTGTAGCGGCCGGCTGGGCTGGGGCAGGTAAAGACCAGCCAGCCTTCGATCGGCTCGGTGGAAGCTGGCGGGCAGATTGCGCCGGAAGGTCCGGTGTCCGGCCGGCCCTCTTCGCGATCTCGTCACATCGCGTGTTCAGGTTGACGCTGCCCGTAGGGCGACGGCTGTATGGCTCGGAATCGCCGACGCTTGCTCGGAAACGCATGGCGCTGGCGCCCGCGTCGGCGCCGCCGTCGAAGCGGTCGCGCACGAGGGCCCGTCAGGCTCGCGCCGCCGCCGCAAACGCGCCACCATCCTGGACTCGGCCGCCCCATCGACGCCGGACCAGGTCGGCCGCGACATCCGACCCAAATGACTGCACTGGATCAGTAAGCCGATCCTCGATGCCGTCAAGCCGTTCTCTCGTCGTGATCACCTAGTGACCGTCGATTCTCACGCTGAAGGGATGCGACGGACGGGGATGCTGGGACTGATCTGCGCATTGGTGCTGGCCGGGTTGACCGGCTGCAGCGCGGCCACCGAGGGCGCGGTCGGGGTACGGCTGGACGCCGACGGCCGGCTGGTCGGGGTATTCGACTGGTGCCGGGGCAAGGCCGGGACCGACGGGATCACCCTCTACCTCGGCAATGACGACGGCGGGGTCACCGACAAGGTAATCCAGCTCGAGCGGGATGCCGGCCGCAGCGCCCGCAGCGCAGAGGAAGTCGTGCTGCTCGACCCGGCGGCCGGCTGGCAGACGAAGCTGGCACCGCCCACGTTAGACGACGGCCAGATTTACGACCTGGGCGCGTGGAACAAGAACGACGGCGCAGTGGAGGGCTTCCCGTTCCGGATCAGCGAGCTGCGCGGCCGGACCGGCTCGGCCGTGATCCTCACCAAGCGGTGGGAGGGCGGGGAGCACGGCGGCTACGTCGCCACGTTCCGCACGCCCGAGGACTTCGCCCGCTACGCCAACACGGTGTGCAACGACTAAAAGGCGCACCTGAGCCGGTCGGCATCGCCTGCGCTTGTAGGCCATCCGCTTCCCGGTGAAATGGTGGCCGCCAGTCTGCCCCCATCCCCCGGATGGTGCCAATGACTGCGTCGCCCGGTCGGGTCAAGGGTGGCCGTAGGCCATCGGCGTGCCGACGCGCAGCGCCCTTGACGCGGGCCGGGTGGCGTAGAGGATCGGCACCCGGGGGATGGGTCACGCCCTGGTCCTCGTCGTCATCAAACCACGGGCGATGCCCACGAGAGTCCGGGGGCAAGCAGCTCCGCTGCGCGGCAGTCGATCGCCCCGACCTCGACGGGAAGCAACCCCGACTGCGATCGTCCCGCCTCAGCCCTCACGCTCTTGCGTCCCATCAGCATGGCCGGCCGCTGGTACACGCCGTCGAGCACGCGCTTCTCCTCCTCGTGCCCACCGTCGTGCCCGGGTTCGCTTAACAACTCCTAACTAAATGATGTTGGGCGTATCCGGTTGGACGTGAGGATCGTTCTGTCTGAACGTGAGGAGGGGTGAGCAGCCGCCGTGGATCGT
>NZ_JBFAVI010000194.1:0-12788 GCF_040679695.1 Micromonospora sp. NPDC052213 | reverse complement strand
GTGGACTCCCGGCCGACCTCGACGTGGAACTGCTCAGCTGGCGGCGTTGGCCGCCAGCAGGCCCTTCTTGCGGCTGGTGAGGATGGTGTCCACCAGCCCGTACTCCCGGGACTCCTCGGCCGTCATGATCTTGTCACGGTCGATGTCCTTGCGGACCTTCTCCATCGGCTGGTTGCAGTGCCGGGAGAGCATCTCCTCGAGCTGGGTCCGCATCCGCAGGATCTCCCGGGCCTGGATCTCGATGTCCGAGCCCTGCCCGTAGCCGCCCTCGGTGGCCGGCTGGTGGATGATGATCCGCGAGTTCGGCAGCGCCATGCGCTTGCCCGGGGTGCCGGCGGCCAGCAGCACGGCCGCGGCGCTCGCGGCCTGGCCGAGGCAGACCGTCTGGATGTCCGGCCGGACGTACTGCATGGTGTCGTAGATCGCCGTCATGGCGGTGAACGAACCACCCGGCGAGTTGATGTACATGATGATGTCGCGGTCCGGGTCGGTGCCCTCGAGCGTCAGCAGCTGCGCCATCACGTCGTTGGCCGACGCGTCGTCGACCTGGACGCCGAGGAAGATGATCCGGTCCTCGAAGAGCTTGTTGTACGGGTTCGACTCCTTGACCCCGTACGACGTGCGCTCGACGAACGACGGCAGGACGTAGCGGTTGTGCACGGCCGCGAACTGCGGCGGCAGGCTCAGGTCGGTCATCGTCAGCTCCTCAGCTCAGGGTCCCGGCGCCTTCCGGAACCTGCGTGGCTCCGGTGATCACCTTGTCGATGAAGCCGTAGTCCGTGGCCTCCTGGGCGGTGAACCAGCGGTCGCGGTCGGAGTCCGCCTCGATCTGCGCCTGGCTCTGCCCGGTGTGGAAGGCGACCCGCTCCTGGAACATCCGCTTGGTGTAGAGCATCTGCTCCGCCTGGATGGCGATGTCCGACGCCGTGCCGCCCATGCCGCCGGACGGCTGGTGCATCATGATCCGCGCGTGCGGCAGGGCGTAACGCTTGCCCTTGGTGCCGGCGCAGAGCAGCAGCTGGCCCATCGAGGCCGCCATGCCCATCGCCACGGTCGACACGTCGTTGTCGATGAACTGCATGGTGTCGTAGATCGCCATGCCCGAGTAGACCGAGCCACCCGGCGAGTTGATCCACAGGTTGATGTCGCGGTCCGGGTCCTCCGCGGCGAGCAGCAGGAGCTGCGCGCAGATGCGGTTGGCGACCTGGTCGGTCACCTCGCTGCCCAGGAAGATGATCCGCTCCTTGAGCAACCGGTTGTAGACCGAGTCATCGAGGTTGCCAATGTTGTCGCCACCGCGGGCCTCGATAGCCCGGAGCGGCATCGCTTGCATGTGCATGTCGGTCATGGCAGCCCTTCGCTCTCCGTACCGTCCTACCCGACACTAACCGCTCAGCCGGGTGGCAGAGTCCCGGTCCGGGCAGTGTTCGCTAACAGCGCAGCCCTCGAGACGTACCCGGAAAAGGGATCGGGCCGCCGCCCACCGCAAGCGGCGGACGGCGGCCTCACCCGACGATCAGTGCTCGTGGTTGTGCTCGGCCTCGCTCTCGGCGCGGAGGGCGTCGAGCGTCACCTCGTTGCCGGCCGAGTCCTTGATCTTGATGCGCTCCATGACCGAGGCCAGGGCCTTGCCACGCCGCACGTCCCCGAAGACGGCGCCGGCCGCGCCGGAGCGGACCAGCTGGTCGTAGTACTGCTGCGGGGCCATCCCGGCGCGCTGGGCCCGGTGCACGATCTCGTGGCCGAACTCGTCGTCGCTGACCTGGACCTCCTCGGCGTCGGCGAGGGTGTCCAGCAGCAGCTGGATCTTGACGCCCTCGGTCGCCGCCTCGGTCAGCTCGGCGTCGATCTGCTCCTCGGTCTTCTCCTCGGCCGCCAGGTATTCCTCCAGGGAGGCCCCGATGCGCTCGAGCTGGTCGACCATCGCCTGCTTGCGGCTCTCGACCTCCTCGCGGACGACCCCCTCCGGCGCCGGCACCTCGGCGGCGGCGACGAGCTGCTCCAGGGCCTTGTCGCGGGCGGCGTAGATCTGCTCGACCCGCTTGCCCCGGGTGACCCGCTCGCGCACGTCCCCGCGCAGCTCCTCGATGCTGTCGAACTCGCTCGCCATCTGGGCGAACTCGTCGTTGAGCTCCGGCAGCTCCTTCTCCTTGACCGTGCGGACGGTCACCGCCACCTCGGCGTCGCGGCCGGCGAAGTCGCCACCGACGAGCTGGGTGGTGAAGGAGGTGCTCTCGCCGGCGGACAGGCCGACGACGGCCTCGTCCAGGCCCGGGAGGAGCTGCTTGCTGCCGACCTCGTGGGAGATGTTGCTCGCCTGGCCGCCCGGCACGTCCTCGCCGTCGACGGTCGCGTTCAGGTCGATCTGGACGTAGTCGCCCTCCTGGGCGGCCCGCTCGACGGTCTTCAGGGTGGCGAAGCGCTCGCGCAGGTTCTTCACCTGCTCGTCGATCTCGCTGTCGTCGATCTGCAGCTCGTCGACGGTCACCTCGATGGTGGCCGGGTCCGGCAGGGTGATCTCCGGGCGGACGTCGACCTCGGCGGTGAAGTTCAGCGAGTCACCGTCGTTGAACTCGGTGATCTCGACCTCGGGGCGGCCGAGCGTCTTCAGGTCGTGCTCGCGGACGGCGGCGAGGATGTTCTGCGGGATGGCCTCCTGGACCGCCTCGTTGAGGACGGTGCCCCGGCCGACCCGCTGGTCGATCACGGCCGCCGGAACCTTGCCCTTGCGGAAGCCGGGAACCTGGACCTGCTGCCCGATCTCCCGGTACGCCTTCTTGAGGCTCGGCTCGAGCTCGACGAACGGCACCTCGATGGCGAGCCGCACGCGCGTCGGGCTCAGAGTCTCGACGGTGCTCTTCACAGGCGTACTCCTTGACGGATCTCGGTTTTAGTCTGGGCGTGATAAGCCCATCGAGTGTAGGCGAGCCGGCCGGGCGCACCGGCAGCGGCCGGGACCGCGCGGAGGGCGACCCCGGCGACCGGCCGCGGACGACAGTCGGGGTGGCGGGATTTGAACCCACGGCCCCTCGCTCCCAAAGCGAGTGCGCTACCAAGCTGCGCCACACCCCGTGGCGACGAGCAGTCTATGCGGTCGCGGCCGGCGCGACGTGCCGGGGCGTCACCCAACGCGCCGAACGGGGACCAACCGGACACCGGGAGCGCCGGCCACTCCTGCACCGGACGCCGGCACGCCGCCGCGCCGGGATACGGCTGAGCGGACGGGGTGGACCATTGGGTACGCTGTCGGCGCGCCCCGCAGCGTCGGGGCGTACGCGGGCGTAGCTCAATGGCAGAGCTTCAGTCTTCCAAACTGACGGTGCGGGTTCGATTCCCGTCGCCCGCTCCACGAACTCCGGCCCAGGTCAGCGGCATTGCCGCCGAGCCTGGGCCGCTCTCGTTTCAGCCTGCTTTGATCTTGCGTGCCATTGGCGTGCCAGTAGCGCCGGCCGTGCCGTCCGGGGCGGGTTCGCGTGCCGGCCGCTTCGGCTTCGCGCCCTTGGTTACCTTGCGCGCCGCCACCTTCTCCTTGGCCGCGTTCTGCTTGGCCGCCTTGGTCTTGCTCGCCTTGTCCTTGGCCTTGCTCGCCTTGGCCGGCGCCGCCGCCCGCTTCGCCTGCTTGACCATCCGGCGGTCCATGGCGTCGGCGATCTCCCGGTCCCGCTCGCTGTTCGCGTGCTGGTAAATCAGGGCCGCCCGCATGCTCGCGTGGCCCATCCGGTGCATCAGGTCCCGAGTGCTGGCCCCGGTCGCCGCCGCCAGGTTGTTTCCCGTATGCCGGAGGTCGTGGAAGTGGAAGCCCTCTGGCATGCCAGCCGCCCGTAGCGCCGCCGCCCAGCCGACCGCCAGGCGGAAGTTGCCGGAACCTCCCCGGTCGCGGGCGCCGTCGCCGAGGACCATGTCCACCTGTTCCGGCTCGGTCAGCCGCAGGCCGATGCGGGTGGGGAACAGGTCCCGAAACGGCAGCACGTCCTTGCGCGGATCTTGAAGGGCGGCGACCACGTGCACCCCGACCGCGCGTCCCTGGGACAGAAGGAGGCCGAGGGCTTCCTTGATGCGGTCGCGGACCTTCCGATCGGTGATGTACGCCGTCAACGCCGCCAGCTCGTCGACCACCAGGACGATCAGCGGCTCATCCGGCGTCGGCGTGTGCTGGCGGGCGACCCCGCGCAGCCGGGCCGCTCGCAACCGCATTCGCTTGACGGCTCTTTCCAGGACGCCGGCCATGCCGTCGGGGTCGTCGTGGGCGAACCGGGCGAACAGCGGCACCCCGGCCGCCAACTCCATGCCGCCCTTGGGATCGAACGCCCACAGCTCAACGAGGCCTGACCGCACACCGCCGGCCAGGGCGCGGATCAGCGACCACAGCACCGACCCCTTGCCCGACCCGGTCGCCCCTGCGACCAGCACATGCGAGCCAGCCAGGCGCAGCACGTAGGGCCGCCCGTCCTCCCGCACACCGAGCGGCAGCCCGCCCAGGTCCGGCACGGCCGGCACCGGCAGCGGCGCCACCGTGCCGGCGAGGGGGTCACGACGCAGAAACCGCAGCACGACCTGATCCGGCCGGTCCGTGGACCGAGCCTGACCCTGGCGGAGGCGGAAGGCGTAGGCGAGACGTTCCGCGGCCTGCCCCCAGTCATCCGGGATCTGACCGGGCAGCATCCGCACCGTCACCTCATCGCCGTACCGGTCACAGCGCACCCGCAGCAGTTGCGGCACGTACCGGTCACCGGCGAACACGGTCGCCAGCCCACACGTCGCCATGACCGACACCCACCGCCGCCGAAACACCGTCAGAGCCCGGACCCGGCTGACGATCGGGTACCAGCCGAACCGCAGCCACGACGACCGGTGCCACCGCCACCACCCCACACACCCGGCCAAGACGGCCAGGACGACGCCGGCCAGGACCAGGCCGCCGTACTCAGCGCGCACCCACAAAGCGAGCACGGCCGGGGCGGTCAGCCACCAGTACCGCACCGCCAGGACCGTGAGGCGGAACAGGCCCCGGGCCAGCCACCAGAACACCAGCAGCCAGCCCGGGACCCGCCACGCCGGAAGGCGCACGTTCATCGGCGCCACCGGGATCTTCTCGCCCGGAATGATGTTGATCAGAGGCACAGGTCATCACCCCTGCCAGGACGGGCCAGGGTGGCAATGCATGAGCGGCACGACATGCGACGCAGGTCGAACCGGCGCGGCTTCACCCACTGCTCACAGCGAGGACAGCGGATCGCGCACACCCGCGCCGAAGCCGGCGGCAGCCGCAACACGGACCGGACGGCCGCCTCTACCTCTCAGCTTGTAAACACAAGCAAGGTCGAAAGTGAGTTCATCGCACAATGTGGAGAGCAGCTGTACCCACACGAGCAGAGGCCGAGGAGGCGCGCGTGGGAGAACGAGTGACAGCCGAGCGCCTAACGCTGGTGACCACCGTTGACCGATGGTTCCACCTGGACCGGCCAGTGCTGATCGAACGTGGACAGTCCTACTGGATCGATCGCAAGACAAGCGAGTTGTGCGTCGATCGGGGCGACGGGCGAGTCACGCGGGCTCCCGGCGAGACGTGCCGCTGAGCGGCCGGCCGGGCTGATGCAGGGCGGCGGCCCGCTCCCCAGAGGGCGGGTCGATGGCAGACGGGATGGCATACCGGGATTGGACGTGCCGGGGGTTCCCGAGGTGTTAGTCGAGCGGCTCAGCACCTGATATCGCCTTTTTCTCACCGGACTTCGGCTTCGGTTTGACCATCGCGTGAAGAAGCGTGGCGATACCGAGAGCGCCGAAGAACCCATCCTGGGTCGAAGTGGCGAGGCCCAGAGCAACGCCGATGCAAGCACTCGCCACCAAGATCAGAAGAATTCGCAGAGTCACTGACTTCCCTCCTCGCGCCTTGCCCAGAAGCGTGATGGCCGACGAGAGTGGTCCTAGCCAGTTATCCGATGGCAGTGCACCCCTGCGCGAAGCAAGCCTTGCCTGATCAACGCCGCGGAAGAGGCTCACAGCCGTCAGAATTAGCCGTAACGCTCTACGATGTGCCGGTGGCTGCTACCAAGCGCCCGTGCCAGGTGTGCGGGTCTTCACTTCCCGAGGGGAGCAGGAAGGACAGGAAGTACTGCGCTGACAGTTGCCGACAGCGCCGGTACTACATAAATCGGCGATATGGTGGCAGAGATCCCGCATTTCACATACTTAGCCAAAATATGCTGTACAGCCTACTTTATTCGGTGGCTCGACGCTTAAAAGAGCCAGTTTTGCCAGCTGATATTGCGCTCGAAGTCAGACGTGAGTTCCGTATGCCGTTTCAGGTGGAGCGGCTACCTAAGTTGTGCGCTCGGCTGGGATGTGGGGTACCAGTAAACCCGAACTCTCGAAATGACCGGGCATTCTGTTCCAATGCCTGCCGGCAGCGAGCTTATCGGCATGCTCGCCGGGGCGGTTCCACAAACTGAGCCAAGGCCAGGTCAGGTCGTAAGAGCGGGGGCTGGCGCAGGATGAGCGCGGCCCGGAGGGATGTAACCCCGGTACTCAGACGATGTCTCGTCTGACCGGCGGAAACCAATGTTCCGCCTCTGCCTCGCAGGCAGCGCGGGGCACACAGGGGGCGCAAGACGCCGTCAAACGTCGTCAAGCAGCCACCAACCATGACAACCTCAAACGCCGTGCGAGCAGGCACCGAGCTAGGTTCTTGCTGGTGGCAGGAACGCAGCTCTAAGTTCCGCTTCAACGTCTGACGGTCGCCGGTCTTTGCGGTTGTGCCACGGAACCGAGAGCAGGGGGATGTGGTTGTCACGCTCCGAATCGTCGGCTGCGGGCCGAGTAGGAGCGCAGGGCGCGCAGGAAGTCGATCTTCCGGAAGCCGGGCCAGTACACGTCGCAGAAGTACAGTTCGGAGTAGGCGGCCTGCCAGAGCAGAAACCCGGACATGCGGCGTTCTCCGCTCGTGCGGATGACCAGATCAGGGTCGGGTTGGCCGCCGGTGTACAGGTGCGCCGCGAGAGCGTCGGCGGTTAGTCGCTGTGCGACGTCGTCGAGTGTGGCGCCCGCTCGTGCCTCCTGTTCCAGCAGGGAACGAACTGCATTGACGATTTCCTCGCGGCCGTCGTAGCCGATGGCGACCGTGAGATGGAACTCGGCGCCGCGTTCGCGGGTGGCGTCTTCCGCGAGTTTCAGGGCGTGGCGTGTCGAGTCGGGTAAGACGTCCGCGCGGCCGGCCAGGTGAAGCTGCCAGGGATTGGCCGGGCGGAGGAGCGGCTCCGCGACGACCTCCTCGATCATCCGCATCAGGTTCTCCACCTCTTCGGATGCCCGCTTACGCATGTTGTCGACGGAGGCGACGAACAGAGTGACGTGATGGATGCCCATGTCGGCACACCAGCTCAGTACCTCGTGGACGTGTTCCGCGCCGTACCGGTGGCCCACCCCGGGGTCATCGAAGCCCACCTGCCTGGCCCACCGGCGGTTCCCGTCCATCACCATTGCTACGTGCCGTGGCAGCGACTTCCCAGCCAGCTGGGCGCGGAGGCGGCGGGTGTAGAGCCGGTAGGCGCCACGGCGTATGGGCTGCATCATGATCGAATGAAATCACCTCATCGGCGCTGGCGTTGGCCCGCGTGGACTGTCGACAGCAACGGTGACAGCTACGAGCCGGAACAAAGACGCCCACGCCCGGCGTCGCGTGGACGGTCGGCCGAGGCGGGCGACGGATGCGGACGCGGGCAGACGAAGCGCACGGTTCTTGTAAACGAGACGTCGGATGGACCCTGCCAGCGACGCCACTGCCGAAACGTTCTCATAGGATCAAGGCGCCGCGCGAGCGCGGCGCAGTGCCGCCGCGCTCGGCCTGCTGGCGGCCTCCGGCCGGCATCGGCCGGCGCGGCGGCACGGGTTACAGGTCCGGTAGCTCATTCCAATCTTGTATGAGCGCATCCAGCTCCGCGGTGCGTTGTCGGAGCACTCTGGCAGCAACCGGCGGCAGGGCGCGTATGGCTAGATGCAGGACGCGACGATGATCGAGCGGATCAGGGCAGCACGAGTCGACGCCACAACCAAGCATCTCCGACCGCTGCTCGCGAGAGGCGCGAACAAACAGCTTCCAGCCCCGTAGTGCCTCAGCGACCGCACCAGAGTGCAGGCGTGAGCGCTCTAGCTGGGCGATCTCGGACTGACCCCGGCGAGGGATGCCGGGGACCACGTCGATCCGTTCTCCGGGCCGCTGACGCCGACGAAGGCTTGTGCGAACTTGGCGTGGTGATCTACGAGCCACGGCTCTCTCGTGTGATCGACATGAGCCCATGATTCCACGGATCTCGGAGACGATGAGGCCGGTACCTTCCGAGGCCGTGACGATTGCGTGGGTGGTCCCTCACCCTCGTATGGTGGGCAATCGCTGCCGCGCCGCTCCGCGGCTTGCCACCGGGTACCGGATCCAGGCGCGCGGAAAGCCGGCGAAACGGCAAGCCGCCCCCGGCCCGAGAGGCCGGCGGTAACCCGTACGCACGCCGGACAGCCGCGCGCCCACTGCGCAGCCGTGCCAGCCACGTGCCAGTAGCCGGTGTCCCAGGCGGTCACCAGCGGTCATGATCGGGCACCAAGACACCGCCGCTGACCAGGCGTTCCGGGCAGACCAGGTCAGCCGGAAACGATCTTCCAAACTGACGGTGCGGGTTCGATTCCCGTCGCCCGCTCCACGAACTCCGGCCCAGGTCAGAGGCAATCTGCCCCGATCCTGGGCCGATTGAGTACTCCCTCGATTTGATCTTTCGGCCATCCGTGGGCCACCACTCGCCGGGCAGGATCCGCCACGCCGACCACGACGACCACGGCGATCGCGACAAGCCCGAACACGCCTCCGACGAGGCCGACGATCAATCCGGTGTTCGGCTTGGACGGAAGTGGCGGCGCTGGCGCTCCAACAGGCGGCTGCTGTCCCGAGTTGGGGCCGGGTGGGGGGGTTCATGGCGCTCAAGCGCCCGGACTATAGGCGTACTGAGATGCTTCTATTGCTGCCGAGGACAGGGGGCTGTGGGCCGAGGCCTGCGCGTACGTCGGCACGTGACGGGCTCTCCAGCCATGGACGACGTGATCGACCGAGATGGCCGGCCCGCGAGGACGAAGACCTCCGAGGTCCCCATGGTCGTACGCGACGAGTCAGCCCAACCGTGCGGATGGGTGACCGGCCGTGCCGACGTCGGGCACGCTCGGCGGGCGGGGGTTTCCGCCCGACGCCGGCTCCGGGAGGGCACGGAACAGCAGCCAGGCCAGGGCTGGCAGCGCGGGCAGCGGAGCGAGGGCCGCCTGGAGTGAGGTGGCGTCGGCGACGCTGCCGATCACGGGGCTGGCCAGGCCGCCGATGCTGACGGCCAGGCCGAGGGTGATGCCGCTGGCGGTGCCGACCCGGGTGGGCAGGTAGTCCTGGCCGAGGGTGACCTGCAGCGAGAACGGGACGGCGAGGCCCACGGAGGTCAGGGCCACGAAGAGGTACAGCGCGGGGCCGGGGACGAACACGACGCCCGCCGTGGCGGCCACGGTGCCCAGGTACGACCAGCGCGCGACGGTGACCCGCCCCCAGCGGCCGGCCAGCTTTCCGCCGAGCACGGTGCCCACCGCGCCGCCGAGGTAGAGCACGAACAACGCCAGGGCGCCCGCCGACCGGCCGCCGCCGGTGCGCTGCTCGGCGTAGACCGAGACGAACGTGCTCAGCCCGACGAACAGGACCGACCGGCAGGCCACGGCCAGCGACAGCCGCACGAACGACGCGCGGTCGTCGGTCCCGGGCGGGGCCGACGTGGCACCGCCGACCCGTCCATGATCACCCAGCGTGCGCAGTACGGGCAGGCACAGTGCGCCGCCCACGAGGGCGGGCAGCACGAGCAGCGGCGTGAGCCGCAGACCGCCGTGGGCAGCCACGAGGGCGACCAGGACGGGCGCGGCGGCGAAGCCGAGGTTGCCGCCCAGGGCGAACCAGCCCATCGCCGCGTGGCTGCCCCGGCTGGCGATCCGCGCGAGGCGGGCGGACTCGGGATGATAGGCGGCGACCCCGATGCCGGAGACCGCCACGAACAGCAGGGTCAGCGCGTAGGAGCCGGCGATGCCGCTCAGCGCGATGCCCAGCCCGCCGAGGACGGTGCTCACGGGCAGCAGCCACGGCGACGGCCGCCGGTCGGTCAGCGCGCCGAACAGCGGCTGCGCCACCGAGGACAGCAGGGACGCGGCCAGCACGATGCCGGAGGCGGCGGCGTAGCCGTACCGGCGCTCGGCGATGAAGTAGGGGACGAGCGACGCCACGGCGCCCTGGTAGACGTCCACGCAGGCATGCCCGACCGACAGCAGGACAACGGGTCTGTTCCTCGGCACCCGGCAATGCTCGTCAGCACCGCCGTTGTCGCGCTTCCGATAAACTGCCACCTGATGCCGGAAGTCCGCCATTCTCCCGTCGCCCCGACCCGTGCCCTGTGGTTGGCTCCCGGCTCCGGGATCGACGCGCACCGACACGACGACCACCAGATCGTCTACGCCGCGCGAGGGGTGCTGGCCGTCAGCACCGACGCGGGGGCGTGGGTCGCTCCCGCCACCCGCGCCATCTGGATACCCGCCGGGACGGTGCACGCCCACCAGGCTCACGGCCGACTCGAACTGCACCTCGTCGGCCTGCCGACGGCGGAGAACCCGCTCGGTCTGGACCGGCCGACGGTGTTGACCGTCGGCCCGCTGTTGCGTGAGCTGATCCTCGCCTACACCCGTCGCCCGCACGACGACAGCCCGGCACGCGAGCGGCTGCGGGGCGTCCTGCTCGACGAGCTGCGAGCCTCGCCCCAGCAGCCCCTGCACCTGCCCGCTCCCCGCGACCCCCGGTTGGTGGCGCTGTGCGCGGCCCTCCACGCGGATCCGGCCGACAACCGCACCCTCGCCGCATTCGGCAAGCAGGTCGGTGCGAGCGATCGCACCCTGTCCCGGCTCTTCACCGCCGACCTCGGCATGAGCTTCCCGCAGTGGCGTACGCAACTGCGCCTGCACCACGCCCTGCTCCTGCTGGCCGACGACATGCCGGTGACCACGGTGGCGCACCGGTGCGGGTGGTCGTCGGCCAGCGCGTTCATCGACGCGTTCCGCCGCACCTTCGGGCACACCCCGGGGGCGCACCGGGGGTGAGCCGGGCAGTCAGCTCGGACCGACCATCGGGGTGTGACCAGGCGCGCCCCGGCTGCCGGCGCCAGGTTTCGGCAACTCTCGCCGGCCGGGCCGCACTCGGCGCGCGCCTCGGTCCGCTCCGTTAGGGGCCTCGGGGCGAGATCGGCGCCGGTGCGACTGCTGCGTACCATGCGGGGCCGGGCATCCCCTCGTCCCGCGGAGGTATCGGCAGATGGCAGGCCAGCACGAGGGGTACGCCCTCGGTGTCGACCTCGGCACGTCGCACACCGTCGCCGTGCTGCGCCGGCCGGACGGGCACACCCGCCCGCTGCTGGTGGACGGCCAGCCGATCATCCCCTCGGGCGTGTACGCGGACGCGGACGGGCTGCTGCACGCCGGCCGGGACGCCCAGCGGCTGGCCCGCACCGATCCGGGCCGGTACGAGCCCAACCCGAAGCGGCGCATCGACGAGCCGGCGGTGTCGCTGGGCGACCGCCGGTACCCGCCGGCCGAACTGCTGGCCGCGACGCTGCACGCGGTGGCCCGGGCGGCCGTCGAGGCGGTCGGCTTCCTGCCCCCGGCGGTGCTCACCTGCCCGGCGACCTGGGACGCGGCCCGGCGGCAGGTGCTCGCCGACGCCCTGGCCGTGGCCGGGTGGCCGTCCGCGGCCGAGCACACGCTCTCCGGCCCCACCCCACCGGGCACCCGGCTGCTACGGGAGCCGGTCGCCGCCGCCCGCTACTACACCCAGGTGCTGCGCCGGCCGGTGCCGGTCGGCGGGGCGATCGCCGTGTTCGACTTCGGCGCCGGCACCCTGGACGTCGCCGTGCTCCGCAACGAGGGCGCCGACCCGTGGGGCGACTCGGGGTTCAGCGTGGTCGCCGCGGGCGGCGCCGACGACCTCGGCGGCCTCGACGTCGACGCGGCCCTGCTGGGCCGGCTCGGCGAGCTGGTCGCGGGCGACCATCCGGCGCAGTGGCAGCGGCTGGTCCACCCGCAGTCGGCGACGCAGCGGCGGGAGCAGCACGAACTCTGGGAGAACGCCCGGGGCGCGAAGGAGATGCTGTCCCGCGCGACATCCGCGCCGGTGGCCGTGCCGGGGGTGGAGGCGGTCGCCACCCTCACCCGCGCCGACCTGGAGCGGGTGGCCGCGCCGCTGCTGGGCCGGGCGGTGGCGGTGACCCGGGAGGTGATCGGCGCGGCCGGCCTCGACCCGCAGCAGCTCGCCGGCCTGTTCCTGGTCGGCGGCGCCACCCGGATGCCGATGGTGGCCCGGCTCCTGCACGCCGAGCTGGGCATCGCCCCGACCGCGCTGGAGCAGCCGGAGCTGCCGGTCGCCGAGGGGGCGCTCACCGACCTGCCCCTGCCCCGACGCCCCCGCGGCGCCGCCGCCTTCGCCGCGCCCGCGCAGGCCGGATCCGCCGCGCCGCCGCAGCCAGGACCAGCGCCGGCGCAGCAGCCAGGACCGGTCGCGCCAGCGCCGGCCGGGCCGACCGCACCGCCGCAGGACGCAGCCGCCGCGCCGGCGTCGGCCGGGCCCACGGGACCGACGCAGGCCGGGTGCGGCGTTCCGGGGCGGCCGGCCGCCGGGGCGGGGCCGGCCCGGGCCGCCCGGCCCCGGGGCCCCCCCCCCGCCGGTGGCGCCGGGGCGGGTGGGGGGA
>NZ_JBFAVI010000193.1:7253-12826 GCF_040679695.1 Micromonospora sp. NPDC052213 | reverse complement strand
AGAGCACCCCCGGGTCGAGTTGCCGGTCGGTGAGCCGGGCGGTGTCTCCCTCGGTGCGGATCTCCAGCGGGAACGACCCGCTGTCCTCCACCCGGTCCACCTTGAGCTGGTCCAGCCGCAGGCCCTGCACCCGCACCAACATCGACCAGCGCACCTTGACACAGCCGCCCCCGTCGGAGCGGGACACCACGGCGGACAGCGTCTCCACCCGGTTCCCGGCGGTGAACTCGTCCGGCAGACCGCTCAACTCGGTGGAGAAGGCCGCCGCCGCCCGCGCGGGCAGGGCTCCCCCGTACCCGGTCCCGGCCACGAAGGTCAGCACCAGTCCGATCCGTAGCGTGTGCCGCCACCCGCTCACCACGCCTCCTCACCCTCGGTCGTGTCCACAGGCAACGCTAGGAGCGCGCCGGGCACGCCGGTAGACGGGCGTGTTCGCATCCAACGCCACAACACGGGGGCCATTTCACCGAGCGTGGTGAACCGGTCACGGCCCCGCCGCGACACGCCCGGGATCGGGCCCGGCCGGCGGGTGGGACACAATTCTCCGGTGTCCGACCTCTCCACCGCCTTCGTCCGGCTGCACGCCCGCCTCGCCCCGGTCGCCTTCGTCCCCGAGGTGCGGCTGCACCAGGCCGACGACGCCATCGGGCTGTGGGAGCTGACCGAGGGCGAGTTCCGCAGCGCGCAGCCGCCGCCGTTCTGGGCCTTCGCCTGGGCCGGCGGGCAGGCGCTCGCCAGGTACGTCAGCGACCATCCCGAGCTGGTCGCCGGCCGCCGGGTGCTCGACCTCGCCGCCGGCTCCGGCCTGGTCGCCATCGCCGCCGCGCGGGCCGGCGCCGCCGCCGTCCGCGCCGTGGAGATCGACGAGCTGGCCGTCGCGGCCGTGGCGGTCAACGCCGAGGCCAACGGGGTACGCGTCGACGCGGAGCTCGGCGACATCCTCGACGGCGACGCCGGCGGGGCCGAGGTGGTGTTCGCCGGGGACGTGTTCTACAGCGAGGCGATGGCCAACCGGGTGCTGCGTTTCCTGCTCCGGGCCGCCCGCGCCGGGGCGGACGTGCTGGTCGGCGATCCCGGCCGGGCGTTCCTGCCCCGCGACCGCTTCGACGAACTGGCCGCGTACGACGTGCCGGTGCCCGAGACGCTGGAGAGCGTCCGGGTGAAGCGCACCACGGTGTGGCAGTTGCGGGCCGGGCTGCCGGGAGCCGCCCGATAGCGTGTCGACGTGCTGTTCCGGAGCTGGGCGCAGACCACCGACGCGCACTGGCCGGACGTGGCCCGGGTGGCCGACCACGTGGGTGTCGAACACCTGGTGGTGACCCGGCACGCGCTGGTGCGGGAGGTGCTGACCGACCCGGTCACGTACCGGCCGGACAACGCGCTGGACGCGGTGACCCCGATCCCGGTGGCCGCCCTGCGGGTGCTGGCCGGGCACCGGTTCCGGCTGCCGCCGACCCTGGCGAACAACGGCGGCGCCAGCCACCCGCAGATCCGGGCGATCGTCGCCGAGGCCCTGCACCCGACCCGGGTCGCCGCGCAGCGGCCCTGGCTGACCGGACTGGTCCGGGAGCGCCTCACCGCGATCGGCGCCGCCCTCGACGCGGGCGCACCGGTCGACCTCTACGCCGAACTCGCCGCCGACCTGCCGCTGCTGGTGCTCGCCCGGCTGGTCGAGCTGCCCGACGCGCCGGTCGGGGCCGTGAAGGAGTTCGCCCGCGCGGCGCTGGAGCTGTTCTGGGCACCGCTGGACGCCGACCGCCAGGCGGCGCTCGCGGCCGAGGTGGGCCGGTTCCACCGGGTGCTGCGGGAGTTCGCCGAGACCGGGGGCGGGCTGGCGGGGTCGCTGCGGGCCGCCGGGCACCCGCCCGACGTGGTGGTCGGCGCGCTGTTCTTCCTGCTCGTCGCCGGCCAGGAGACCACGTCGCAGTTCCTCACCCTGCTGCTGCACCGGCTGGCCGGCGAGCCGGCCGTGCTGGCCGGCCTGCGGGCCGGCACCGTCGAGGTCGCCGACGTGGTCGAGGAGGGGCTCCGGCTGGAGCCGCCGATCGTCACCTGGCGACGGGTGGCCGCCGTGGACGCCACGCTGGGCGGGACCGCGGTGCCGGCGGGCACCAGCATCGTGCTGTGGCTGGCCCGCGCCGGCCGGGACCCGGCCACCGTGGAGGCGCCCGACGAGTTCCGGCCCGGGCAGCGCGGATCCCGCCGGCACCTGGCCTTCGGGGCAGGCGCGCACCGCTGCGTCGGCGACCAACTCGCCCGGATGGAGGCGGCGGTGGTGGTCGGCGAGACGGCGCCGTTGCTGGACGGGGTCGCCGTCGTCCGCGAACCGTGGTGCCCCGACAACCTCACGTTCCGGATGCCCGACGCCTTCGTCGTCCGACGCCGCTGAGCCGCCGGCGTGGCGGCGGGTGGCCGGGTGCCGGGTGGCGACCGGGAGGTGCCGCGCCCGGTGGCGCCACCCTGGGCGCGTGCGGGCCCGGGCGGGTCAGCCGCCGGGCTCGACCAGCCCCGCCTCGTACGCGAGGATCGCCGCCTGCACCCGGTTGCGCACCTCCAGGCGGGTGAAGATGCTGGTCAGGTAGCTCTTCACGGTCCCCTCGACCAGGTACAGCCGGCGGGCGATCTCGGCGTTGGACAGTCCCGCCCCGACCAGCGCGAGCACCTCCCGCTCCCGCTCGGTCAGCCCGGCGAGCCGGTCCCGCGCCACCGGCCGGCGGGCCACCCGGTCCCCGCCCAGCTCGATCACCCGGCGGGCCACCCGCGGCGACAGGTACGCGCCGCCGTCGGCGACGGCGTGCACCCCGGCGATCAGCTCGCGCGGGTCGCCGGCCTTGAGCAGGAACCCGCTGGCCCCGTGCCCGAGCGCCCGGGCCACGTGGTCGTCCTCACCGAAGGTGGTCAGCATGACCGTCGCCGTCTCCGGCACGAGGCGGCGGATCTCGGCGGCCGCGCTGAGCCCGTCCAGCCTCGGCATCCGGATGTCCAGCAGCGCCACCCGGGGCCGGTGCGCCCGGACGAGGTCCACGGCGGCCCGGCCGTCGGCAGCCTCGCCGATCACCTCGATCCCCGGATCGGTGGCCAGGATGGCCCGGACACCGGCCCGGATCATCGCCTCGTCGTCGGCGAGAACGACCCGCACCGGGCCACCCGTGTCGGCGTTCATCACTCGATCCGCTCCTTGCTGACCAGCCGGCCGTCGGCGAAGCAGAGCCGCCAGGTCGGCTCGGCCAGGGGGAAGTTCCCGTCGGTGTAGTACTCGCAGCCGGGCCGCGCCGGCTCGGCGGGCGGGTCGAGCTGGCGCCGGGGCAGCCCGGTCAGCGCGGCGCGCTCCGCGCCGAGGGGCATCCGCGCGAAGGCCTCCGCGTGAAGCACCGTACCGGCGGTGGCGACCGGGTAGTAGACCAGCGACAGGACGAGGGCGAGGCCCACCGGGGCGCCGAGCGCCGTCAGCAGGCTACGCCGGACCCGCCGGCGGGCGGCGCGCAGCCGCCGCTCGGCCTCGGCCGGCCGAGGGCCCCCGGCAGGGTCTGGGCCGCCGGCGGGGCCTGAGGCGTCGCCGGGGCCTGGGACGTCGCCGGGCGGGAGGACGGCGTCGGCGCCGGAAACGCCGCCCAGCGGCAGCCGGGCGCGGACGGCGAAGCCGCCACCGTCCAGGGGGCCGGCCGTCAGGGCACCGCCGGCGAGGCGGACCCGCTCGGCGAGGGCGAGCAGGCCGGAGCCGCTGGACGGCGGGCCGGGCAGCGGTCCGGCTGGCGGCGGCGCGTTGACGACCGACACCTCGACCCCGTCGCCGTCGTGGGCCAGGGCGACGGTGACCGCCGCGCCGGGCGCGTACCGGGCGGCGTTGGTGAGCGCTTCCCGGACCACCCGGTGCAGGGTGCGCGCGGTGGCCCCCGGCAGGTCCGGCAGCCCGCCCGGCGGGTCCACGTCGACCGCCATGCCGGCCTCCCGTGCCCCGTCGACCAGGTCCGCGACGGTCTCGTCGGCCGGCCGGGTGGTGGCCGTTCCGCCCTCGTCCCGGAGCACCCCGATGATCCCGTGCAGCCGTTCGGTGGCGGCCGCGACGCTGGCCCGCAGTTCGCCGGCGGCGGCCCGGTGCGCCGGGGCGAGGTCGTCGGTGACCTCCAGGGCGGCCGCGCGCAGGGCGATCAGGCTCAGGTCGTGCCCGAGCGAGTCGTGCATCTCCTGGGCGATGCGGGCCCGTTCCCGCAGCCGGATCCGCTCCGCGGCGCCCCGCTGCTCGCGGTCCCGGGCCTCGGCGTGCCGCCGGCCGGCGTCGGCCAGGGCGGCCTGCTGGCGCCGGTACCGGCCGACGAGCCACGGGAACACCCCGGCGAAGAGCAGCACCGAGGCGAGCAGGAACCAGGTGGCCGCGCCGGTGCCGAGCAGCCCCAGGTTGAGCGCGGTGCCGCCGGCAGCGATCGCGGCGAAGGCGAGAGCAGCCGGCACGGCGGTGGCGCTGCGGCGGCCGGCCAGGTAGCTGAACACCGGGATCGCGAAGAGGAAGTTGCCGTCCAGCAACGAGCCGAGCACCGCCGCGACCAGGGCGGCCACCGGCCACCGCCGGCTCACCGCGACCGCCGCGGTGAGCAGCAGCAGCGCGCCGGCCGTCAGGGCGACGGCCCGCCCGGAGTGCGGCGGCGTGACGCCCGCGTACGCGATCGGGGCGGCGGTCACCAGCCACAGGAGCAGGTCACCGGTCCACCGCCGGACGCCCGCCCGGGCCGCCCGTCCACCGCCCGCGAGCGCGGCCCACCAGCTCTCCACGGCGGCCAGGCTACCCACGCCCGACCTGGGCGGGCACCGACGAAAGTCAGGTGCTCACATCTCGTCGGCCCAGGCACGCCAGTCGTCGAGCACCCCGTAGAGCGCCGGGGTGAGCCAGCCGGGCGCGGACCGCCGGAACACCCCCGGGTCCATCGCGCCGGCACCCGCCGGCAGGGCGCCCAGCAGGTGCGGCACCAGCTCGGTGAGGTTGGCCCAGTGCACCAGCTCCGGGTCGGCCGGCCACGCGCCGATCACCACGCCGGCCGGCACCGCCCGGCGTTCCAGTGCCTCCAGGGTGAGCGCCGTGTGGTTCAGGGTGCCCAGCCCGGCCCGGGCCACCACCACGGCCGGGGACCCCAGCGAGACCGCCAGGTCGGCCACCGTCCAGGGCTCGCCCGACGGCCGCAGCCCCATCGGTACGAGCAGCCCGCCGGCGCCCTCCACCAGCACCAGGTCGTGCTTCTCGGCCTCCTCGCGGACCGCGTCGACGGCGGTGTAGAGCTCCAGCGGCTCCAGCTCGGCGACCCGGGCCGCGGCCAGCGGGGCGAGCGGGTCCGGGAAGCTGGCCAGGGTGCGGCCGGTCAGCGGGGCGGCCAGCCGGGTGACGGAGTCGACGTCGCCGGGCTCGCCGGTGGCCGTACCCGTCTGGCCGGGCTTGACCACCGCGACCCGCAGCCCGGCGGCCTGCGCGGCGGCGGCGACGGCGGCGGTCACGACGGTCTTGCCGACCTCGGTGTCGGTGCCGGTCACCAGCACCGGCCCCCGCCACGGCTTGGTCACCGTGCCACCTCAGTTCGCGACTGCGG